>JBOFSS010000041.1:0-7324 GCA_051651665.1 Mycoplasma sp. | reverse complement strand
ATATTCCTCAATGATTTTCCTTTGAGTTTCTATTTTTTGATCAATTAAAGATAATAGTTTAGCTATTTTTTGTTGTTCATCTATAGAAGGGATATAAGTAATTTTATTCTTTAAGTCTATCAATGGGGGAATATTCTTGATTGCGGAACCGTTACTATGAGTTTGTGAGAGATTGAATATCATTTTATTAAATAACGGCATAAAAAATGGCGTCAAAACTTTATCTTTACAGACTCTCACTCTCATTAGTGCTTGATTTATTATTCCAAATTGTGCACAATCAGGTAACACATACATCTCGCCAATTGTTCCGGCACAAGAAACTATAATATCGCCAGGAATGACTTCAAATCCTTTTAAAGACTTAAACTTTTCATTACTAATAAAGTATCTACCAAATTTTCAGTCTTTTTTAATTGCATTGTGTTGTTCATAAATTTTTATTGATGTTTCTGATTTCTCAATAAAGGAGTCCTTTTTTAAGGCGCTACCAAACGGACCTTTTTTAAAATCAGCAATCATTCCAAATTTTAATTGTTCCCACTCATCGCTAAACTCAGGAAATCTCAAATTAGGTACATTAATCTTTTTATTATTTACCATAAATTAGTTCTCCTAAAAATTGATTTAAGAACAGTTTTTCAATCATAAATTGATCATTAAAATTTCCACAAAACTCACCTAAATCATAATTAATGTTGTAATTCAATTCAAACGGAAATGAAAATGGATCATGAATATCAACTAATTTTATTGGTGAAAATATATTTTGAGAGTATAGTGCACACTCAATTTTGGAATTATAAGAGGTTTTTTTAATAATAAGTATAGCCGCAGAATTGTTTAATTCACATTTTATAAAAATAATAGGGTAATAAATGTTTCAATTTAAAAGTAATCTTTCATCAAAAATGAGAGTCTCACAATATTTAAGATTTTTTTTGTCCATTATTCAATACCCAATTCTTTTAGATATTTATTAATCTCTTTGTCGAGTTCATCTCTTTCTGATTCGAGTTTTTTAATATTTGACATAACTTGCTTAATATCAATTTCTTCCTCTTCTTCGAAAGTGTCAACATATCTAGGTATATTTAAGTTATATTCATTCTCTTCAATCTCTTTAAGAGTGGCTAAATGAGAGTATTTTTCTACTTCAGATCTATTCGCATATGTGTTCATGATTTTTTCAATATTTTCATCAGTAAGCATATTTTGGTTTTTCTTTGATTCAAATTCTTTTGATGCATCAATAAATAGAATTTTGTCATCTTCTCTACACTTTTTAAATATTAAAATACATGTAGGGATAGATGTTCCGAAAAACAAGTTAGCTGGCAATCCTATAATAGCGTCTAAGTAGTTTTTATCTTTAATCAAATGTTGTCTGATAACTTTTTCAGCTGCACCTCTAAATAAAACACCATGTGGTAAAACTACAGCCATTGTGCCCTTATCATCTAGAAGATAAATCATATGTTGTATAAAGGCATAATCAGCCTTTGACTTTGGAGCTAATTTACCATATGAGCTAAATCTTTCATCGTCAAGGAATGTTTCATCAGAACTTCATGTAGCACTATAAGGTGGGTTGGCAACAATTGCATCGAACCTCATGCTCAAATGATCTTTATCAGGTCTTTCTAATGTATCATCATTCGCGATATTAAACTGTTCCGATTTTACACCGTGAAGCAACATATTCATTCTTGCTAAGTTATATGTAGTTGAAATATTTTCTTGTCCATAAAAGTGTGTAACATCCGTTTCTCTTTTTACTCTCAATAATAGCGAACCTGATCCACAAGTTGGGTCATAAACATTTTTAATTTTTGATTTATTTAATGTAACTATTTTTGCTAAAATTTTAGATACTTGTTGGGGCGTATAAAATTCACCAGATTTTTTACCAGCATTTGCAGCAAATTGTCCGATTAGATACTCATAAGCATCCCCTAAAACATCAATTTCACAATCATCAAAAGCATAACTTATTTCATTTATTTTTAACATTAACTTAGATATTAACTTATCTTTTTCACTTGAATATTTACCTAATTTTGATGAGTTAAGATCCATATCATCAAATAGATTTTCAAAATCTTTTTCTGACGGTTTACCAATGGTTGAATCTATAAGTGCGTTTTTTGCTTCTTCTAGTTTACTACATTCAAAATTTCCACTTTTAATATCATTGATTAATGATGATCATAAATATTTCGGAGGAATTACATATCTCAAATCTTTCATTAAACTGTCAATAATTGTAGCTTTATATTCTTCATTTTTTCATGCAGCCTCATACGTTAAATTATCAGATTCTAATTCTTTATTTATATATTTTTCTAATCTATCTGATAGATACTGAAAGAATAGTAATCCAAGGATATAGTTCTTGAATTCGTTAGGGTCCATATTCCCTCTTAAATCATTACTCATAGCTCACAATTGTGTATGAAGTTCTGATTGTTGTTTTTTTTGTTTATTTTCTATAGCCATGTTAAGCTCCTTTATATATTTTTTCTGTTAATGCTTGAACTATTTTTGATTTTAATATGCTTAGTTCATCATCAATTTTATTTTTTCTTAGCGATAAATTGTAAATAGTCCCGATTTTAATTTGTTTATCTATGGATGGTAATTTAATTTCAAAATCCCTAATCATTTGAACAGTTAATCCAACTACAGCTGAACTACCTTGCTTTGCTTGTATTATCTTTTTAATGAATTCTTTGTTTTCATTAAAACATCAAGCTAAGTAATTGGGGTCAAGGAGATTTGTGTCATTAATTCTGATTAAAGCAAAGTTTGATAATACAAGATTATTGACTCTTTCAGGATTTACAACTATAGCCTTTTGCATTGTTAATCCAATTAATACATCATTAAGTTTTGTTAATATTAAGTTCTTTTCTTCAGATCTTGAAATCATTGATGTAATATACTCATATTTCCTGATTTTACCTAATGTATAATTGACTTCTTGCATTGATATTGTATCAATGTTTTTAGCGTCTTTATCAATTTCATCATCTTTTTGCTTTATTCTTGTATATATTGAACCTTGTTTAATTTCAGCAAGTTCAAAGAGTTTCATAATTCACCTCGCAATTTATCTAAATATCATTGTACTACAAAAGAATCTCAAATGTGTATAATTTGTGATATTTATTTAAATTGCATTATTCAAAGGTGGTTGTTATATGTATTATGAAATTTATAATTTCATCTGCCATCTTGTTTTTAGCTGCCATTGCTAAATCTATTTTCTTTTCTTCTTTATATTTTTTTACAGTTTCATTAGAAAGAAGGTCTTTAACCTCTTCTCTATCATTGTATTGACAGAAGTAATATTCAGTTATCATTGCAAGGATACTTTCTTTTACTAGGTCGTACTCTTTACAAAACTGTTCTATTTCTCTATTTTTCTTAGAATCTTTAAACTCTTCTAATTCTGTATTAAAGTCAAATAAATCAGAAGATAATTTTAACGGATCAACTGATGCAATAAATTCTTTGATTAATTCTGCTTTAGTTTTTTCAAAATCATTTGCTATATCTTCTATCATTTTTAAAACAGCAACAACTTTATCATATTTATCTTCAACATCCGGATCTGCTATTATGCTTTCAATTAATTCGTAAATATATTTGCAATTAATTTTATCGGTTGCAAGTAACTCGATACAAAAATCTATATCATTTAAAACTGACATAAGTTCTTTATTATTTGATGTTTTGTTTTTAGAAATATCAAGGTATTTACTTTTATAGTTTTGGAATTCTTGTTCTGAGATGCCCAACTTTTTCTCATCAAATTCAAATTCAACAAATGTTTTTAATTTGTTTAAAATAATAAGCATTTGTCTGAATATTAAAACAAACTCTCTTATCTTTTCTTCATCTCCGTTATGCAGAGTGGAATCTGGGGTGGGGCTATGTTCTTTAAGTTGTTTTACTAATTTAATAAACTGTTCTAAATACTCATCTAAACTAGAAATTAAAACAACATCTCCATTTTTATTATCTGAGAATAGTTTTATAGCTTTGTCAACATCATATTTTCTTGTTGAAAAACATACTATATTACCGTGTGATTTATTCTTGTCAAATAATCTGTTAGTTCTTGAAAAAGCTTGTATCAAATTATTATATTGAAGGAATTTATCCACATATAAAGTGTTCAATCTCGGTGCATCAAAACCAGTTAAAAACATGTTTACAACTAATAAAATATCTACTTCATTATTTTTAACATTTTTACTTACACTTCTGAAATATTCATCATATGAATTAGTTGATAAGTTTTCATTGTATGTTTCGTTGTAATTTTTGATGATTCTTTCCAAAGAATCTCTAGAGTGTTCTTTTCCTTCTGAAATATCCTCATTTGCTCCATATGTGTATATAGCTGCAATTTTAAGTTTTGATTTTTCAGGCAAATCCTTTTGAAGTTTATAAAAAGTATCATAGTATTTTATTAAGGCTTCAATGCTACTAACAGTTAGTATGGAATTGAATTTTCTCGAACTTGTTTTGCAATCATGATTTTTAAGAATGTAGTTAACTATATTAGTTATTCTATCATCAGATAACATTATTTCAGCCTTATCAATATTTGCTCATGCAGGAGTTTCATCATTATCATCTCATTTTTGATTTATTGTTTTTATATAATCAACGCTAAAAGGAAGGACGTTATTATCTCTAATTGCATCCGCAATTAAGTAATCATGCAATTTCTTTTCAAATATATCTGAAGTAGTTCTACCATCAGGGCTTGGATGCTCTTTAATTCTTGGTGTTCCTGTGAACCCAATAAATTGAGCATCTGGAAATTGTTTTTTTATATTCTTAAACATTTCGCCAAATTGTGAACGGTGACATTCATCAATAATGAAAACGACCTTACCGTTTTCTTCCTTACACTTATCTACAAGCTTTTTAATATCTTTTGAATATCTATCATTCTTACATGCGTTATCCATTTTTTGAATAGTTGTTAATATTATTTTTTTAGTTGGATCATTTATTATTGAAATTAAATTAGATGTGTTATTTGATTGGTCAATTGAATCTGGTTGAAACTTATTGAATTCGTCAATAGTTTGTTTATCTAAATCTTTTCTATCTACCATGAAAAAAACCTTAACAACGTTTGGTTCTTTTTCAAGTAATTGACTGAACTTAAATGATGTCAAAGTTTTTCCAGAGCCTGTGGTATGTCAAATGTATCCGTTATTGTTTGTTTCTTGTACTCTTTGGATCAATTTTTCTACAGCATATATTTGATATGGTCTCATTACTAAAATATCGCCATTTGATTTTAATATCATATATCTAGCAATAATTTTAGCTAGCATACATTTATTTAAAAAATCCTCTGTAAAGGCTGATAGACTTGTTATTCTGTCATTAAATTCATCAGTTCAAAAAAATGTAAATTCTTTTTTTAATTCATTTTTATTATTTGCAAAATATTTTGTGTTCACTCCATTAGAAATTATGAATAATTGAACAAATCTAAATAAACCAGTTAAACTGTGTCTTTTATACCTTGAAATTTGATTAAATGCTTCGTTTAATTCAACACCTGTTCTTTTAAGTTCGATTGATACTAATGGAAGTCCATTTATTAAAATAGTAACATCATAAATATTTTTATATTGTCCTTCAAATGTATATTGATTGGTGACTTGAAAAATATTTTTACATCATTCTCTAGAATTGAATAATGATAGATTGATAATTTTGCCGTTATCTCTTTGAAGACTTATTTTTTCTCTTAATAATTTGGAGCTATCATAAACATTTTTACCAGTTATGGAGGTCAATAGTCTATTTGATTCTGAATCTGTAAGATCTTTTTGATTTAAAATTTCTTTATTTATAATGTTTATTTGTTTAATAAAATTTTTATGAAGTTCAACCTCACATTTAATATTAACAAGTTCATACTCTTGTTTTTGTAATTGTTTAATAAATCTATTTTCTAATTCTCTTTCAGATTCAACCTTATTGTTCATTATAGTCACCTTCTTAACCTTAACATTATATATTAGTAATTCATTTTTATCTTAATTGGTCTTGTATTTGTTGTTTCGATAATTTTATATTTTTTTAATTCATTTAAGGAATTATATATGGTTGTTAGTTGATAATCTTTAAAGTGTTCATCTATTAATGGTTTCTAATTTATGTATATTCATTAGAACTAATAAGAATCTTGTAATTATGTGAAAAATAAAACATTAATGAGTTTTAAAACATACAAAAATCGTGTCTTTATTAAAAATAAATATTCTTAAAATGCAAATTTTTCGCCTTTTTTTTTTTTTTTTTTTTAGTATGATTAAATGGAAAATTGAAAAAAGAGGTAAATAATGAAAAGAATTTTAATTTGAATATCACAAGCAATTTCAAGTGTAGCAGTTTTAGCAGGAATTGTAGGCCTTGTACTTATGGTTGTTTTTTTTCCTAGATCTGTTGAAGATGTAAAAGTAAGAGAACATTCTACACAAAGCATAAAGGTGGGAACATCAAGATTCCATTTTTTACAAGAATACGAGGTTGGTATGAAACCAATTCTTTCATCAGATGAACTAAAAACGAAGGTATCTTCATTATATAAATCTGTTGGAGTTGATTCTAAGGGGGAATTCCTAAAAAAATGTAGATCTTTAATTGAAAACCATGAAACCACTGATAGAAATTGAGCTTATAGTCAACTAAGATGGGTTACAGCTGCAGAAGTTCAAGAAAAATGGTCAACTTATGCAATTATTTTTACTTCAGTTGGATTTGGGTCACTTCTTTTTTCAATACCAATGTATTTTATTTGTGATGGCGGAACTTATAGACAAAAAATTAAAAGAGCTGAAAAAAGCATGAAAAATGCTGAAGCTGCTATTGAAAAATTTCCAACAGCTGTTGAAGTTTAATTTTTACATAAAATAATTATCGTTAATGATTACAACTTTAACTTTATATAAAAAGATTTAAAATTGCGTACACCAATTTTAAATCCTTTTTATTGTCTAACTTATTTCTAATAGCGTTCAATATTTAGATTATTTTACTTCTTAGTAGCCCACTATTTAAATATCATTTACGTTGTTAACTATATAACTTGTAAATATTCAATATAAAGGGGTTTAAAAAAAATTAAACCTTATCTTAATCGGTCTTGTATTTGTTGTTTCGATAATTTTATATTTTTTTAATTCATCTAAGGAATTATAGATGGTTGTTGGTTGATAATCTTTAAAGTGTTCATCTATTGATGATTTCTTAATTCATGAACTCTTATCAAGTTCATAAATAT
>JBOFSS010000040.1:0-3124 GCA_051651665.1 Mycoplasma sp. | reverse complement strand
ATCCCCTTATTAACACTTCCTTTAAATTGTAAAAACGTTCTAACATTTTGCTCTAATAACTTTTGTCCAAATTTATCATAAATTTGATAAACATCTTCACCATTTAGCATTGTTAAATATGATGAGTAATCTTCTTTATCTTCTGCAATTAAATAAGGCAAGTCGACATCAACATAAAAATCATTATCTTCATTATTTGAAGTGAAAATATTATATAAATATGTTAAATCAACTATTTTAAAATCTAAAGGAATTCCATTAATCTCCTTTAATAAATCTATATTTTTTTTGGCTTTATTTTCTCCGTTTGTTACAAGCATAAGACAAATTTTATCTATTGACTTTTCAAACAAAAGCTCATATATTTTAAACGCCATAGAATAAGCTGGTGATGTTTCTTCTAATTGTTGGTATCTTTTTTCAAAAGATAAATCTAGAAATCTTCTTGATCTGTTTAGTTTATTTTCAATTTCCTGTTTAGTAAGACCAACATTGTCATTAATCTGCTGAAAAAATTCTTGATTAATAAGTGTTAAAATCTTTCTTTCTTCATCATAATCATAGCCAAAGACTTCAATTATCCCTTTTGAAGTTTCTCTATGAAATTCGGCTGATGTATAATTATTTGTTAATTCGCCCTCTTCTAATAACTCTTCACATATATTTTCAAAAAAAGATTGAGATTTCATAATCCCTCTAGATCCACAATCAGAAAGAATATTTTGAATCAAATTGTCGTTAAATTGTTTTTTTGTAATCATAAATCCCCCATTTGTGATTGTATTTTTTCTAAATAAATCTTTCTATTTTATTTTTCTGACAACTTAGTAAATCAACTGTGTATTTTAAATTTATAACTCCAGAAGGTATATTTAATAGGTTAATTCTTGGAAAATTATCATCAATTAAATAAAATTCTATTGAAGTATCTTTATATTTTTGGAGCTCATTTTCACAGAGCTCTTTTATATAACCGTAATTAATCAATTTTAATTCAAAAATATTAACTAAATCAGGATAATCAGATGCTAAAGATTTAATTTCATCTATTAAGTTCTGAATGTTTTTTCCCTCTTGATACTTTATTATTTCTATTGCTACCAAATAAAGGGTTTGTAAAGATAATGAATGAAGTTGTTCTGGTGAGCTTATAGAAATCTTTTTACCTTTATTAGAGGTATAAGTCTTTACTTCTATTAATAAATCTTCTACTATAAAATCATGTTTATCAAAATCTGGGCCACTCCAATTAAGGAGTCCTTTCTCTACACCAAACTTAGGAATTATAAAGTCTTTTAATACTGTTAACTCTCCAAACAAACCTTTTTCAGCTTCTTTAGAAAAAATATATTTAGCCCCTTTAGATAGTAGATTTTCCCATTTTTTCAACCTTAGAAAAATTTCTTCCACCGTATTTTTTGTAGGAGTAGCTTTTAATGTAACCCCTAGAATATCTTTACATAAAATATTAAAGATTTCTAAGCTAGTATTATTTTTCAATAATAAATAGATTTCAGTATCATTTTCTAAATTATGAGTAATTAAATCAATCTCTTTAAATGAAAAATTATTTTTATGTTCAAAAAACATTAATGGAATTCTAAAAAAAATTCCATTGATATTCTTTGATGTTTTAATCCAATAAACTTCAAAATTAGTTTCTAAATTGACTCTTCTTTTAGTAGATAGTGGCATTGTACTCCATGGATTATTAATCATTTGATTCAAGCTCCTCTTCTTCTTGATCTCTTAAAATTTGATTAATCGCAACTGTATTTAGCGTTACTTTATAAATTTTAGTTTCGATTTTATCAGATTTAGGGAATGAAATTCCATAAGCCGGAAGAGAAATTGATGAATCTTTGCTATCTTCTATTATATGTAGCATCAGTAAAGGCTTTTCCAATCTACTTCTTATCTCATCAGATCTTTTAGTATCCTCTTTTTTAGATGAATCTTTTATTTCATTAATTACCTCTCTATTAAAAACAACAAATTCAGCTTCTCCAGATGAAACCCTACCTCCATCATGAAGTTTATATCTTTTATTCTCAATTTGCTCATAAATGTTTCTTCTTTGTTTTGTTATAAATAAATTTCCAACTTCTTCCTTTTCTCCATCTCCTTTATATAAAGCTACATCAAAACTTGCATAATTTTCAATATACTTTTTTAGTATCTCTTTATTAAATTGTGTAATACTAGACATCACTTTACTATTATTTCCAATTTTAATATCAGGAAGTTCAAAGCCTTCAATAAAATCTAAAATAGTATTACTACTAACATCATTCCATAAATGTGTTTTAGAAAATTCATTTTTATCTACTTTTATATTATTAACAAAATTTTTTAGTAATATCAAGTTATTTTCATTTATTTCTTTATCATTAGATATAAATAAAGTTTCTTTCAACTTTCCTTGATAATCAATACAAAGTTCATATTCGGCAGAGTGTTTTTGTTTGTTTTTAGCAGTAACTTGAAGTACATTTGAAGGATGTTTTTTTATATATAGCCCAAACTCTTCTGGTGTTTTCTTTTCGTAATTCATTTGTTTTATTCTATCAACTAAATCCATGGTACATTCAAAGATATGTGCAAAATAATCAGCTATATCTTCTGAAGTATATATTTTACATAGATCATCATACCCATCCCTATATCCAAACCAACGTCCCATTTGCATCAAACTATCATAGAAAATAGTTGTTCTTAAAAAATAAGTAATACTAAGGCCTTCTAATGTAAATCCTCTAGAAAGACTCAGTCCTCCTATTGCAATTATATTTGTTGAAATATCGTCTCTATATTCAATTCTTTTATTTGATCCCATATATTCTCCACAAACGATAATTTTATTTGCTATTTCATATAAAGCCTTTCTAACTAAAGACCACTCAAAGTCACAATTCCCATATTCTTTTTCATAAATTTTTTCTATTTGTGGAATTAAAGCACTTTGAGTAATATAATTATCATCTAGAATATAACTTTTTATGTGTTTTGTTAATAAATCTGAATAACTAGAAACTTCTTTAAATAGTTGCTCATGAATATTTGTAAATCGTGAAAGATGTATAAGCATACTATTATGTTTGTGATCTTGTTTTTTAAGCTTTCT
>JBOFSS010000039.1:0-12629 GCA_051651665.1 Mycoplasma sp. | reverse complement strand
TGTAAAAATATTGATGGTACTTTACTGATTGGAAGTAGTGTAAAATATATAGGGATTTATGCATTTTTTGAATGTGAAAAAATAAAAACATTATCATTTGGAGGAAATGAAGATTTAATTGAAATTGGAGAACACGCTTTTCAACATTGTAAAGGGCTGAATGGTACTGTAGGAATCCCAAGCTCTGTTGAAATAATTGGTAACAATTCTTTTGATGGGTGTAAAAAAGAAAGTTTAATTTTAATAGTTTCTAATGGTCCATTTTCAACTCGTGCTATATGAGGTTCAAGTTTTTGAAATTGACAAACAGGAGAAGATTCTAATATAATAAATAGAGATGCTTAGGTACAATATAAATAAAGCACTCATGCAACATTCAACTAATATCTAATATATTAAGAAATATCCGAACTTGTGTAAGTTTGGATATTTTTATATTTAAGTGATCAAGCATCATTTTTAATAAAGTGCAAATACTTATATACTACTTATTAGAATTAATGAAGTTAAATCATTTCCATTGTTTTCTAATATTCATATTATGTAATTCATTAGATTTATCTAATGAGAGTTAAGAAACTAATAATATTATTATTTGATTATTAAAATCAAAGTTACTATAGTTTAAAAAAATGAGAAAAGATAATAATAAAAATATAATATGCATATTTGAAATAAGAATAGTTAATGGCACCGTAAATTATTTTGTGGAAACTCTCAATAGCAATTAAAATTAAAGAGAGGTTAGAAATGACACAAGCAGAAAAGAAATTACAAAAAATTGCTGAGAAAGAAAAATTGGCAAAAGTTCAAGAGATGATGGACCTACTAGGCATCAAAGATTTAAAAGATTTAGAAAAATCATATAAACAAATGACAAATGCTATTTTCAATCGAGCACTTGAGGGTGAGATGGATGAACATATGGGTTATGATAAGTGAGATCAACAATCTAGAAATAAAACCGATAATTATAGAAATGGTTACTCAAAGAAAACAGTTACTAGTAGTTTAGGTGATATGGAAATAAATGTACCAAGAGATAAAAAATCGGAATTCGAACCAAAAATTATAAAGAAGCACCAGACTGATATATCAGCATTGGAAGATAAGGTTTTTTCAATGTATTCTTTAAATATGTCAACTCGAGATATCACGCAATGCATTAAAGAAATTTATGGTATTGAAATTAGTGCGTCATTCATTTCGAAAGTTACAAATAGAGTTATCCCTGAAATTAGAGCATGACAACAAAGAAAATTAGAAAAATCATATCCAATACTTTTTATTGATGGCATTAGGTTCAAAGTTAGGGAAGAGACTTGATACACAGAAAAATCGGTTTACATAGTAATTGGGGTTAATTTAGATGGAAAAAAGGATGTTTTAGGCTTTTGAATCTCTGAATCAGAATCATCAAAATATTGGTTATCTATATTTAATGATATTAAAACTAGAGGAGTTGAAGAAATCAATTTAGTATGTTCTGATAACTTAAAAGGTATTTCAGAGGCAATTAAAGCGGCGTTTCCGAGAGCTCTAATTCAAAAATGTGTAGTGCATCAAATTCACAATTCTTGTAAATTTGTAAATTACAATGATTTAACTCAATTTACCAAAGATATGAAAAAGATTTATTCTTCAAAAAATGTTGTAGAAGCTGAAAAACAACTTGATTTTTTTGAAAAGAATTGAGGAGCCAAATATCCATATGCAATTAAATCATGAAGAAAAAACTTTCAAGAATTAACCACATTTTTTGAATTCCCACCAGAACTAAAGAAAATGATTTATACAACGAATATTATTGAAAATTTAAATCAGAAGATAAGGAAATTCACTAAAAATAAAGGAAATTTTAATAATGAGGATTCATTGAGTAAGATAGTTTATATATCAATCCAAAATACAATGCGGAATTGAACAAAGACAGTTCGCAATTGATGCACGATCATAAATCAATTAGCTATATTGTTTCCGGAGAGTGAAAACCTACAAGATTATATGCTATAAATATATAGATGGATTTACATCCTATTGTGAGTTTCCACAAAACTGTTTACGGTACCTAGTTAATTGTTCATTTCTTAAATATCATGATAACAAACGTTATAGAATTTAAATGAATAACATAAAAATTATTTAATAAGCATATTTAAGATAAAACTTTAATTATATAAATAGTGAATGAATTATCACTAAATCAAAAAGATTAAGACAATACAATAAAAAATAAACAGAACAGTATAAATTTTCATCAAACTCAATAATCAACATATGTATCAGTATATGAAATAGATTAAAACATATTGATAATTACTCAATTTATGCTCGTTTAGAAGTAGATTAAGTAATGATAGGAAAGTGTGGTATATGCAAACTTTTAACCACAATAGAAAGAAAAGCATTTTATAAGTGCACTCATCGCTTACTATAAAAAATGAATCTAAGAAATAAACTTATTAACTATTTAATTAAATTATAAGGTTTATTATTGCAAAGAATAAACTTTGCATCAAAAAGATTTTAATGAGTGTGCAAATGGCATCATTAGAAGACAATATAAAAAAATACTAATTTCTCATGAGTTGTTGATCAATAAATTGAAGAACTATAAAATGCAATTAATAACTTGCCAAGAAAAACATCTACTTGATTAAGTAATTAGAAATATAAAAACATCACTTATTTTTTTAAAACATTTATATATTAAAAAAATATCCAAGCCTTGTGAGCTTAGATATTTTTTCGCTATCAATTTATCTAGAGTGTTATATTTTAATTAAGTTTTGCACTTTAGATTTTATTTACTTATATCTCTTAACGGATTTCAGCTTTACTTTTAACTTCTCCTGTGTAACCTTGACTTCAAGTGCTTTCATGATTTGCAAAAAGAGCGGCCGAAACTGTTATTGAAGTAATTAATGGAGTATTTTCAAAAGCATTAGCTCCAATTGTTTGAACTGAATCAGGGATAATTAAAGTTTCTGCTGTAGGAGCAAATTTCAATTGAGTACAATTTTTAAAAGCTCCTTTTCCAATCGATTCTAAACCTTCTGAAAATTCTATTGTACCAACTAAATTATTACAACCACCAAATGCTGCTTCACCTATTGAAATCAAATTTTTCGGAAAGTTTTCAAGTTCATTAAATTGAATACCTACAAAAGCATTCTTTCCTATTTCAGTTAGTCCTGATGATAAAGTTAATTTTTTAGTAAACTTTAAAGTTTCAAAAGCACCCATACCAATAGTTTTAACTGAATCAGAAATTGTTAAAGATCCTTTTAAATTATTACACATTCTAAAAGCTTGATTACCAATTGTTGTTACATTTTCTGGAATAATTAAATCACCTATAAATAAATCTGAATCTGCAAATGCAAATTGGTCGATAATTTCTAATGAATTAGGTAATGTCAATGTATATGATCAAGAACCACTATTAGAACCAAGATTCGCGAATGCGTGTTTACTAATTTTTTTAACTTGGCTTCCTTCATCAAATGTAACTCTTTTAGTTTTTAACTTAACATTATCTGCAAATCTCTCAGCTATTTCTAGAACCGGGTTATTATTTACAGAATTGGGGATATCTAATCAACCATTTCAATTTTCATAATCTCATTCATTAGTCGGTTTAATAGTTAAGATACCGTCTCAAGAAAGATCGTACATACTTTTAGCCACTGGAGCTTCATCATTAGTTGTTAATTCAACATTGAAAATAGAATCAGATACAATTCTACCTTCGTAATAAGACTTTGTAGCTGTAATGGTAATGTTTGTTTTTAATTCTTTAGTTTGTGAATGTATTTCTAATGAATATTCAGCTCCATCAACAGCATTAGTAATTGGGAAATATTCTCCAATATTAGAAATAGTAATAGGTGTTTGATCATATCCAATTTCATTTTTAAATGTCTGCAATAATCCTTCATAAGTACCATTAGCAATTGTTGTTGTTTTTATAACTAGTTCTCTAGTTGTAAATTCAATTGTAAATTCTTCACCTTCTTCAACAACTTCACCTTTT
The DNA here is from genome assembly GCA_051651665.1 of Mycoplasma sp. GTDB lineage: Bacteria > Bacillota_I > Bacilli_A > Mycoplasmatales > Mycoplasmoidaceae > Mycoplasma_L. The sequence continues at coordinate 8,593 of JBOFSS010000039.1, read as the reverse complement.
TCATCTAAAACTTTAGTAGCTTTGATTGTGATAGTTGCTTTTTTGTTTTCATACTCTTCTTTTGTCTCTATATTTTGAAAGAAATTTTCCACAGTATAAACAGCTTCATCAACAGCATTAGTAATTGTGAAATATTTCTCTAAATTTTCTTTAGTAACTTCTTTAGTATCTACATCAATAGATAAACCATTTTTTATATCTTCAAAAGAAACTGATTCGGTTTCTTTCTTGATTACAATAGTTGTTTCTTTTCCAACAGGTGCTGGTGGCACTGGCTTATTAGTATCTTCAGTCGAATCTTTTTTGAAAGCACCAGCAGCTGCTGCAATAGCGAAACCTCCACCAATTAATAATAAAAGTGCTAGTAATCCAATTCCAGCTTTTTTCTTATGTTTTTCTCATTTTTCTTTTAAAGAACTAGGTTCATTAGTTTGAGTTGAACTATCTTGATTCTCAGTTTCGGATTGTTCAGTTTTTTCTTGACCTTCAGTATTTTCTACTTTTTCTTCAGTATTTTCTTCTTTTTTAATATCTTCGTTTTCCATTTTTGTATTTCCCCTCAAAATTATATAATTATATTATAAAGTAAAAAACTAAATAACAAAGATAATTATTATGAAAATATAAGGTTGTTTCATATGAAATATAACAAGCTCTAATATGACATCATAAATTGTTTTGCGGAAATTATGAATAGCAATTAAAATTGAATAGAATAGCTTTAAATAATCAAAGCGAAAAAAACATAAAAAATATAAAAGAAAAGATAGTCTCTAAAAGCTTAAGAAAGTATACATCTATTAAACATTAAAGATTTACAAGAATCTTATAAATAAATGATAAACACTATTCTCAACCATAAACTTTAGACATAATTAATAAGTATATTGTTATGTTAAGTAAGAATAGTCATCAAGATCTAAATTTATAGATTACAAGCATAGATATCATAAAAAAACAGTTGTAAGTAGTTTAGATGAAGTGGGAATTATGTTTTAGGACAAATCTATGAATTCTAAGCATAGATTATTAAACAGATATTCCATCTTTAGAAGATTAGGTATTTTTGATATATCCATTAATACATCAACTGACTGCATCACACAACGTATCAGTGAAATTAAGATAGAATCTCATCCATTATAAGAGTTATAAATAGAGTTATTTCAAATATTGAAACAAATAATTAATGAATTAAAAAGAATGTTTAATTCTATTGATAAAACGATCAAATTTAATGTTAAATAAACTTAACATATAAAATCAATTTTGCATAATCATTATTGTTAATTCAAATATTAAAAGAATCTTAATAACAAAAAAACCAAGCCTTATAGGTTTGGTTTTTTTGTTTTTTTTAAATATTGTATTTATATTTAATTATAAATAGTACTTATTTTTTACACTTTCAAGTGGTGGTAAGATTTGTCCTTGCTGTCCTTCTTTAAAACCACTTCAAGATTCTCAACTTTCATATTGTTCCGTCGTCGAAGTTTGGATTTTAAGATTAGCGTCACTACAATCTCGGAATATACCATCTTTTAAATCTACTAATGATTTTGGTAATGTAATCGTTCCAGTTAAAGATGGATTATAAGCAAATGCTTCATCAGCTATATATGTAATACCTTCTTGTAAAGTGAATGATGTTATTCGAGTGTCAGCAAATGCATACCTGTTAATATATCTCAAAGTTTCTGGAAATTCTATTGTACCAGCTAATTCTCTACAACCTCTAAAAGCATCGTTATTTATAGATTCAATTTTTGAATCTGACGCAAATGCTACCGACTTAACTTTATCTTCTAATTTATTTAAAGAAAAACTTGCTGCAACACCTTTAACTGTTTGACCATCAACTGTTGCAGGGAATGTTAAATTACCATCTCAAAATCTACCCTCATTATCTAATCAATTTTTATCTATAGAAATCATTCTTTGATAATCAAGAGTTCACATTCCTTCTGTTCAAGTTTTTTGATAATTAACAACTTCACCTTCTCAACCATTATCTCAACCATTATTCAAATTTTCAACCGCAAAAGGGATATGAATTGTTGGTAATGAACCACAACCATTAAAAGCATCTTTACCAACAAAAACAACTTTTTCGTTTAATCTTATATACCCTATCAAATTAGAACAACCAGCAAAAGCATTTGACCCAACTGTTTTAAGTTCATCCATTCATGATACATTAATTGATTTTAAAAGAGTACAATCCTTAAAGGCATTTTTCCCAATACTTTCAATATGAATATCATTAACAATAGGTGGTAATTCAATTTCTTTTAATTTACCCTTTATTAAAAAGGCAAAATCGTCAGCGATTGCTGTTATTGCAACCGGTCCTTGTGGCGTTAATAAAGCACTAGGAATACTTAATTTACCATCTCAATTTTCATATCCAACACTATCTAATCACGTAGGGTTAATTGAAAGAACCCCATCATGTGTTAATATAAATCTTGTCCCATAAAAAGGTGGTATACCATCTTGATATTCCAATTCAACGGTAAATGTTTTCTCAACAATTTGTCCATCTTGAGTTTTTGCTTTATCAGCTCTAATTTGTAAGTCGATAGTTTTTGGATTATTTTTTAAAGTTTCTGGGAAAGTGATGTAATATTTTGCACCAACAACACCGTTCTTAACAGTAAATTTATTTTCAAAATTTTCAATTGCTGTTGAAGCATTTATATAACCTATACTTTCTTTATAATTTTCCAATGAATCGTCATAAATTACTTTATCAATTGATGTTCCTTGGTTTTAGCAAGAGTTAAAGTTGGTGTAAATTCTGTATTATATGATAAATCACCATCTTCATTAAGTGTAACACTTGCAATAACATTTAATTTTGAACTTGAACCTTCAGCTACAGCATCCAAGTTGGTGATTAAATATTTAGCATTTGATATTCCATCATTAACTTTAAATAGATTTTCAAAATTAGTAACAGGTGTCTCCGCATCTTCATAGCCAACTTGTAGTTTAAATTCGTCTAATGTTCCAAAAAAAGTTAAATCTTCAATTGATGTTACTGGAGCTTTAAAGAATGTTAATTTAGTTTTTAAAATTTCATCTTTAACTTCTTCGCCATCTTTGTCTAAAGATTTGCTTGCTTTAATATCTAAAGTAATAGTTTTTGATTCAACTTGTTGTTTTGAAGTAGGAAAAGTAATGAAATATTCAACTTCTTCCGTCTCTTCTCCATCTTTATCTTTTCATCCATTTATTACATCAAAGTGTTTTTCAAAATCAACAATAGCTGTTTCTGGATTTTTGTATCCTATAGTTTTTTTGAAATCAACTAATGTATTATCATGAGTTTTATCTTTAATAATAGTTTCTTTTCCAACAGGTGCTGGTGGTACTGGTTTATTAGTATCTTCAGTTGAAGGTTTTTTAAAAGCACCAGCAGCTGCTGCAATACCAAAACCTCCACCAATTAATAATAAAAGTGCTAGTAATCCAATTCCAGCCTTTTTCTTATGTTTTGCTCATTTTTCTTTTAATGAACTAGGTTCATTAGTTGTACTAGAACTATCTTGATTCTCAACTTCAGATTGTTCAGTATTTTCTTGACCTTCAGAAGTTTCTACTTTTTCTTCAGTAGAGTTTTTTTCTTCAGTATTTTCTTCTTTTTTAATATCTTCGTTTTCCATTTTTGTATTTCCTCCAAAATTATACGATTATATTATAAAGCAAAAAAACTAAACAAGAAAGATAATTACTATGAAAATATAAGGTTATTTCATATGAAATATAACAAGTTCTAATATGACATCATAAATTGTTTTACAGAAATTCTCAATAGTAATTAAAATTAAATAGAAAGATTTTAAACGATGAAACTAGAAAAGGACATAAAAAATTACAGAGAAATAAAGATCTCTTAAAGTTTATGAAAGTATACATCTGTTAAATATTAAAGATTTACAAGAATCATATGAATAAATGATAAATGCCATTTTTTCCAGCCCCATATTTTAGATATAATCAATCAACGCATTGTTATGTTAAGTCAAATTATCAATCGAGAATAAATTATGGATTATAAGTATGGGTTATTAATAAATATCATATATATTAAAACTTAAAAGATAAAGGTATTTCCAGTGTGTTCATTAAATGTGTCGACTAGAGATATTATAAATTGTGTTAGAGTAATTTGTGAGTTTGAGTTCAGAACATATCAATAAAGAAAATAAGAAGAACTTTTTCAATCTTTTTATTGATAGAATAAGATTTAAAATTAAAGAAAGAACTCAATATACAAAAAAACATTTTTTATATAGTTGTTACTATTGATTTAATGTTAAAGACATATTTCAAATTTTAAAAAACTAATTTCAAAACTTAATGTTTGAATTATGGTAAAGATGTAAAATCAATAAAAGAATTTGATGAAAAATCCAAACCTTATTGGTTTGGATGATTTATTCTTAAATTATTTCTTAATATTATATTTACTCTATTTAAACTGGTTGTAAAATTTTAGTTTCATCTAAACCAAATCCTCAATTCCCTCGATCACCATATTGTTCATTTGTTGAAGTTTGAATTAGAAGTTCTGAATCAGTACATCCATAAAATAAAGATCAACCCAAAGTTTCTAATGATGTTGGTAATGTCATCTTTCCAGTTAAATTTTTATTATGAGCAAAAGTAAGTTCTCCCACTTCTAAAAGTCCATCATTCAAAAAAATTGTTTTTATTCCGGTATTAGGAAAAGCTGCGTTTTCAATATATTTCAAACTTACTGGAAATTTTACTTCACCAATCAAATTAGTACAATTTTCAAAAGCCATTTCTTCTATTCGAGTCAGATTTGATTTTTGTTCAAAAGTTAAAGACGTAATTTTTTCACTAATATTAGATGAAAAGTTTTTGACAATAGATTTAACTTCCTTGTCATTGATTTTTGCAGGAATTTCTAAATCTCCAGTTCATTTTTCAAATCCTTCAGATTCAATTCATTTAGGATCAAATGAAAGAACACCTTCATCTGATAATAAGAATTTTTCATTTATAATTGGCGGTGTTTCCTCTTGAAATTCTAGACCAACTTTAAACATATTTTCAACTATTTCACCATCTTTATCAAATGATTTGCTTGCTTTAATATCTAAAACAATAGTTTTTGAACTATTCTTTACAGATTCTGGGAAAGTGATGTAATATTCTGCCCCAGGTACTGGGTTTTTAACATTAAATTTAGTTTCAAAATTAGCAATAAGTGTGGTCGCATTCACATAATCAATATCTTCTTTAAATTCTTCTAAAGTTCCAGTAAAAGTTTTATCGTCAATTGATGTTTCTTTTCTAACAGGTGCTGGTGGTACTGGATTAGTATCTTCAGTTGGATCTTTTTTAAAAGCACCAGCAGCAGCAATACCAAAACATCCGCCAATTAATAATAAAAGTGCTAGTAATCCAATTCCAGGCTTTTTCTTGTGTTTTTCTCATTTTCCTTTTAATGAACTAGTTTCTTTGGTTTCACTCGAAGCATCTTGATTATCATTTCCAGATTATTCATTTTTTCTTGGCCTTCAGCATTTTCTTCTATTTTAATATCTTCGTTTTTCATTTTTTTGTATTTCCCTCAAAATTTTATGATTATATTACAAATCAATAATAAATAAAGTTGATTATATAATTAATGTTAATTATTAATTAGTTAAATAACTAAAAAATGAGTATTTTTATAAACCTTTAAAAAATAAAAAACCCAAGTGTTAAAAACTTGGGTTTTTATTATCAATTAATATGATAGTTAACTATTTATTAATCTTTTTTACTAATATTATAGAAATCTTTACCTTTTAAGAAAGTTTCAAAAATTTCAATTACACTTTTTGAAGTTGGTTTTTGTCCTGGGTTAGGATTTAATAATCATTTCTCGTGAGTTAATGTTTTTGTTTCAGCACTTGCGTCATCTGTATTAACAATATCTCCTACAAATCTAAACATGAGGGAAGAATTACTTTCACCATCAGCTGTTTCGTAATATTTTGATGGTAATCCAATTGTAATACCAGTTGTTATACCTACAAATGGTCAATCACTTGCGTTAAGAGTTGAATTTAGTTTAGGAAAACTAACATCATTTTGTCATCCTATTGTTTCAAAAATTTCACCATATTCAGTTTCTCTACTATCGTAATATTTTAAATGGAACGCATTAGCTAATTTTTCTACATTTAAGAAACTTGTAGCGACAGGATTGAAACTATAGTTGTAATAGAAAGCATCTTGTCCGATTGAAGTTACATTTTTAGTTTCAACATTTTTAAGAGAACGACATTCTCTGAATGCACCTTCTTTAATATCATTTAAATTATCACTGAAATCAACATCTTCAAGTACTTTACAGTTATTGAAAGCATAATCTTCAGCAACCCCAACGTTATCTAAACCAGAAACAGATTCTAAATTTACTAAATCAGCAAATGAACCTATAGCGATTTCCTTAAGACCACCTGGAGCAAAATTAAGTCCCTTAATTACACTATAATCAACTTTATCAGTTTTGTAAAATAATGTTGATTTTTCGACAGCGGCATTGATTTTTCTTCTCGTAATTTTTTCAACTTTAATGTTATCAATATATTCAGGAACATTAATTATACCGTTTTCTCAAGCAGGTTGCATGCTTGTTGGAACGTTTTCAAGTCATGCATCATTGAATTGATCTATTTCACCCTCAAGATTAATACTAAATAAATATTCTTCTCTTTCAACTAATTCATAACCGCTAAGTCCAGATTCATCTTGCATTTGGTGATTACTAATTTCCGCTTCTATTGCATCATATACTCCTTGATGAATTTGAACATTTAATTTTGTCGGATCACAACCTTTAAACATTCTACCTGGAAGAGTACGATCGTTAAATGCTCTAAGATAGATATTACCAGTTAAACCAGTACAATTTTCAAAAGCTTCTCAACCAATATCACTTGTTCTTGAAATATCTACTTCAGTAGTTAAACTAGTACAACCTGCAAAAGCACGCCCTCCAATTTTATTCAATCTTTTGAAGAAGAATTTTTGAGTTGGTTTGAAACTAGCACAATTTTCAAAAGCACTATTTCCAACTTGAAGTAAATTCGGAACAATAACATTTTCTAATTTTTCACAGTTTTCAAAAGCGTTGTTTGGAATCGACATGTTTGCGCCAGTCTCTCTTAGATTGCTTAGATCCACCGTACCTTCTAATTTCCTCATATCTTTAAAAGCGCCTTCGTCGATACTTGTGATATTTTTAGTTCCCACCATTTCAGTTACTTCTGGTAAATCTACACCTAACGTTCCTGAAATAGATACTGGTTGTGTGAAAACAAGTTTCTTAACACCTAAATCTTTGTTATCTTTAAAAGCACGTTCTATAGCTGAAACTCGTTTGCCATCAATTTCACCAGGGAAAGTTATTACACCATCTCAAGTTCCATCTTTATTCATTTCTCTTATTTCATCAGCATAATCATTAGTTATACTCTTAATTCTAATCGTATCATTGTAAACAGAATAATCAAATTGATCAATTGGGTATGTTTTAATGTTAGAGCCAATTTGATTTGCTGGGATACCATTTCAATATCCACCAGCTCATCCGTATTCTTGACTTAAGTTTTTTGCATGTGATTTTATAACAGTAATACTATCAAGTTTATCACAACCTTTAAAAATGGATTGGCTATTAAGTGCAACTTCTTTATTAAGTTCTATTTCACCAGTTAAGCCAGCGTTTTTAAAAGCTTCATTACCAAAACTTGTGATGTTAGTGAAATCAAATGTTTTTAAATTCGTACAACCGTTGAAAGCCCCAACATAAATCGATTTTAAATTCGTATATCCGTCAGAAACTTCAACACTTTCTAAATTTTTACATTCATAGAAAGCATATTGTGGAATTGAGTCAATTCCATCGTATTTCTCCCCTTCAATAATTAAATGTTTTAAATCGTCTTTAATCGAACTTGCAAAACTACTACCAGGAAGAGGTGCAGGTTTTATTTGAAACATTGTTCCATTAATTCTTTTTGGAATAACTAAAGTTCCATCTCATTCTTTATATTCTTCACTTCCAACTCAATCAGGGTTAATCATTGCAAAATCACTTTCATCAAGAACTAACATAATCGGTGCAACATAACTAGGGTTCGTTTTTATAGCAAATTTCTCTTCCACGTTAGTAGCAGTTTCACCGTCTTCGTCATATACTTCAGAAACAATCAATTTAAAACCATAATTTCCATCATTTGTTTCAACCATATCTTTTATACTATACGTTGCACCATCAACACCGTTATCAATGTCAAAGAATTTTTCTAATTTTTCAATTTTAATTTCTGTCGGCGTCGAAACGTTTTCTAAATTTGCAACACCTAAATCAGTTGAGAAGTCAGCAATCGTTTTATTATATTCAGTAATTTTCAAAGTAATTTTTGTCGCTGAAACAATAAGTTCTTCTGTATTGAATTTAATTTCAAAAGTTTTTTCTGTGATGATATCTTCACCGTCTTTATCAACTTCACCAGTGAATGTTTCATTCACTTTAATTTTAATTGTTGCTTCTTTAGTTTCA
>JBOFSS010000038.1:0-20665 GCA_051651665.1 Mycoplasma sp. | reverse complement strand
ATATTAGGCTTGAAGATGAAATCTATATGCTAACTTTTGGATTAAAGAGATTCTTATTTCTTTTAAAGAATAAGGATTATCAAAGTTTTTCTAATATGATGTGTAGATTTTTCCTTGAATTAAAAACATTTACTAGTAGTACTTTAAATAAAGTTGTTGAAAGTGATTCTAAATATAAAAATAAGGCTAATCATATTATCAAACAATTTAATGATCTTAAATTATCTCGTTTAGATTTTAGTGAAGATAACTTTGATTATAAAGAGACTGATTTGCATTTTCAATCAACTAAAATACAAGTTAGCTTAAAAAAAATAGAAAATGATAGAAATAAATTAGCAATACAATTACAAAGAGACTTCAATTCCAATAAACTTAACCAAGACTTATGAGGAATGATTCTAAAAAGTATTAGTGATGAAAAGAAAATGATTGTTAAATACATAAAAAGATTATGAAGGATAGATGATAGATTTAATGATTCTGAAGCTCAAAAATTAAAAACTTATAAATTTGAAACTATAATTCTTTTTAAAGAAATATGAACCACTTTTGATTTACTTGCCAAGGAAAATTTACCAGCATTATCCAAACAAATTATGCCGATGATAAAACCTATGTATTTTACATTTTATTCAATTAACTATATTACAGATTTTAAAAATTAATTATTTAAAAGCATTTGGATCATTAATAAATTTAATAGTTTGTCTTGGTAAATTATTAATATCAATATATGATTCTTCTCGAATCTTACTTAAGTTATCCACTAAATCACCTTTGATGTTGATGTAGTATTTTGATTTATCTATTAATCTATGAGCATTAGTTGGTATTCTTAAACAATTATAAGGGTTAATCGCCTCTATTAAACTTTTCTCAGTTTTTTCAATAATGCATGTTTCCACTGATTTAATATGTGCATTATCAATCTCTTTTAAATTAAATTTTGCAATTGTTGAAAATAAAGGAATATGGTTATTTTTTATATAAGTTCTACAGTTAGATGAAAAGAATGAATGCAATTTATTATTTAATATTGTTTTAGAAATATCTCCCATCAATCCTTCTAAATACATCTTAATATATAAAAGATGTTTATCATTTGGTTTGTATAGTTTCTCATTCGATAATTCAAATTCATATTGAGAGTATTCTTCATCTGGTTGAATATTACTTATTTCACAATCTCTGTATTCTAGGAATATATTGTAACTATCAAATATTTCTTTAAATCCTGGAATTAGCTCTCTATCTATTAATGTTGCGAATGTAACTTCTTTAGTTATATTTTCTATGTTACTCAAATCAAACTTTTTATCCAACTTCGTTATTTTCTTAAGTGGATTCAAAAAGTTAGATTCAAAAAATCTAGCATCAATCATAATTAAGGGTGAAGCTTCATTATTCAATTCTGCCCCTGTTATATTTGAACCTGAAAGTGCAGCAAACATATTTTTAACTGTAGTTCTTGATTGCTTAAAATAATTGTTAACTAAATCAATTTCTGATTTAGTTAAAACTCTTCTATCTGAATTTGTATTCAACTGAAGTGGATCATGATTAGTAAAACTATCTAAGATTTCATCTCTAAAAATTCTTCCATATTTTTTCGGTTTATAGTAATCAGTGTTTTCGTATATTCCTGATTTCATTTTAATTCTAGAATATATCAAGTCCTTATCGGTTAGCCTATAATTAGCTTCTGTTATTTGCATGAACTCATGAACTATTTTATTTGTAGATTTATCAATAATAAAATATGCTGTACCACTACAAAATATTTTTGTTTTGACATTCATATTCACACTTCGTTTTTGAAATGGTATTACTAATTTAAAATATTTATTCATTAGAACACCAAACTCTCAAATAAACTTTCTAGTACTTCAACTGATATTGAATTACCACATAGATATATTTGTTTAGTTGCAGTTATAAGTTCTGTATTGCAAACATTCTTATAATCTCTATCAGTGAATCCCATATATCTAAATGCTTCGTTCGGATTAATTTCACGGATTATTTTTTGATAGTTTTTTTCATACATGAATTTAATTCTACTGAGTGCACCAGAAGCTGTTAAAGTTGGACCTGAATAGTTGATATCATATACATGAGCTTCACTTGCAAAATTTGTATATTTGTCCAAGTAATATTTTTTGATATTTGTTTTAGTCAGATTTTTTTCAATAAGTTTGTATTCTAAGAATTTAGTTTGATTTCTTGAATCACTTTCATCTATGATCTTTTTAAGATTTGATTTTATCGCAGTCTTCTCAAATGTCGGGAAATTAAATCCCACTTTTTCTTTATGACTTCTTAGAACTGACAATACAAAAACTCTTTCCCTATTTTGTGGACTACCAAAATCTGAGGAGTTTAAAATATATTCTTGACTAATGTAACCAAGTTCTTCTAATCTTTTAAGTCATTGGATATAAGCTTCTTTATGATTCTTGTTAACCATCGCTTTAACATTTTCTAATAATAGAAATTTTGGTAGTGAGTGTTTATTACCAAGGTCATTTATTTCTGTGAGGATTCTATCTATTTCTCATAATAAACCACTTCTTGATTTGACACCCTTTTCAAATCCTTTTTGCAGACCTTGATTAGAAATATCCTGGCATGGAAATGAATAAGTGAAAATATCGATGTTTTTAGGAACGTCGATTCCTTTAACACTTGTAACATCAAATAAGTTTTTTGACATTTGTGAAGATCTATTTAATCAAAATGCTACTTCTGAATTGTTATATATTTTTCTCTTAGATATTTCTGATAATGGTTTTTTTGAATCACCACTTAATGTAACTTCTTTATTGAACGTTTCTTTTTTTATATTTGATGTGTTATGGTGAATTGCTTGATAACCAATAATGGCCGGAATAAATCATTCTATAATTCCTACAGATTCAACATTTCATTGTTTCTTTTTAGAGATATTTTTTAATGCTTTATATTGTGCACCAATACCAGCAAATGCCTCAAAAAGCTTTACTGTTTTATAATTTTCATTAACTCGAATTTTTAAGGTTAAAAATACAATTTAAAATAGATTTTCGGTTAAAATAATATAGATATGTAAGTTAACTCATTACATTTATTCGATTGGTGTGCACTTAATGGATAAAACTAAAAACAAAACGACAGTTAATGAAAATTAACTGATAAAGTTTGTGAAGAATAAATAAATAAAATTGCTCCAGTGCAGTCCAAGAGTGATCTTAAATTCATGTTAAAAAGTTTGATAAAAGAAAAAGACCTACAAATGTCCAAGAAAGAAAGATTTGATGGATTATATAATACCAAATAATCAAAATGATAAAAAATGGTAAATAGATTTATTAAGCTATTGAATAAATATCTTTAAAGGCATTTAAAATAAATTCTTTAGCCTCTTTATTTTTTAAGGTAGTTGATCTAATTTTTAAGTCGCTGATATTAACTAAGAATTGTCTACGAGTATCAATTCATGTTTCTGTTTTATTATTTATAGCATAACCAAGGTTGAAACAATGAGTTGTATTTTTCAATTTCTTTTTAGTGCAATAAAAGCACAATGCTTTATTGTTCAAATTATGTGAATTACAAAAAACCAAAACTGGCCTCAGTTTTTTTGAGTCAACTCCTTCATAATGATTATATTTAAACTCTTCAATAAAGAAGAATTCTCATTTAAGAGATTTTCAATGTTTTTTGTTCATTTTATATTTTCAATAAAAAATAGAAGCCCGACGGACTTCCATTTTCTTTAGAGGGGAACCAATTATCCCTAGAGAACTCAACAAATCAAACTTTAAAGTAATCTTTATTCTATTGTCCTCATTATATTTATACATAAATTTTTTTACAATAAAGATATTTTTACAAAAAAGTTATTTTTATAACAAAGTTATTTCTTTTTTTATTAATGGAGAACTAGGATGCAAGACCGAACTCTTTGCTCTACGAGGTGTCCGAAACATCGTGGTTATTTAATTAAAAAAACATCTAAAGAAAGACTTGATATATTTATTTTCATTTTAGGAATAATAGTTTTGCATTGAATGCTTCTCCTATTATTATTGAAGAAAAAAAACAGACCTTGTCTCTCTGCCTTTACAAAATAAATAAATCCAATATAATAACAAAAAATGAACCACAACTATTTCTTCTAAACTTATGAATTCTTTAGTATTAGTAAATATTTAATATATTTTGATAAATAAAGTAAAATGAATTTAATTTATAAGTTCATTATCCATGAAATCACTAATATACACATTAATTATGATTATTTATATACCAAAATAAGTTGTTTTATTGTGTGGTATAAACATATAGTAAAAATAGATTATTTTAAATTAAAAGATTGATAATATATTAGCAATAACCATATATTATACATATATATTGATAATATATTAGCATTTTGATATAATCAAGATATGGAAAAAAACTTGTTTGATATTAGTGATTTTGTCAATATATTGACAGATGAGCGTGCATTATGTAACCTTATTGATAGATTTATAAAAAGAAGGAAAGAATCTAAGATGTCTCAAAAAGATTTATCTATAGCTTCTGGTGTTTCCTATGGTTCTTTAAGAAGGTTTGAGAGTACTGGAGAGATCTCTTTAAAATCACTCATTAAATTAATGAGATGTTTAGGATATTTAGAAGACCTTGAATTGTTATTTAAATATTGTAAAGTTACAGATATTAGGGAGTAGATATGAACACTAATATAAAAACGTTAAAAGTAAAATATAACAATATTGATGTTGGAATTTTAAAAGAACTTGAAGACAAAAGAATTGCCTTTCAGTATTATGATAAATGAATTAAAAATGGATTTAGCATTTCTCCAATTTCACTCCCATTATCAGATAAAGTCTATATTTCCAAATCAAATAACTTTAATGGTCTATATGGGGTTTTTAATGATTCTTTACCTGATGGATTTGGAACTTTAGTGTTAATTTCTAAGTTAAAGAAAGATGGGATTAATTTTCATAAGCTATCTCAATTAACAAAATTATCAATTATTAATGAAAACGGATTAGGTGGATTAACTTATGAACCTGTTCAAGCAAAAGAATATTTATATGGAAATTTAGACCTAGATAAATTAGCGGTTCAAGCTTTAAAAATATATGAAAATGATGAAGGTATTTTTGAATTAGAAGAAGTTTATAACTTAAGTACTGCTAGTGGAGGGGCTAGACCTAAAGCTCATATTAAAATTGATGATGAATTTTGAATCGTTAAGTTCCCTTGTAGTGCAGATCCTAAAGATATATCTACTCAAGAAGATAATTTAAATAAATTTTCAGTAGAATGTGGAATCAGAACAAATGAATTTAAGTTATTCGAGTCTACATCCGGGAAGAAATATTTTGGTGCAAAGAGATTTGATAGGATGCCTAATCATAGAGAGCACGTTATTTCACTTAGCTCATTATTCGAAACAACCCATTTAATTCCAAACCTTGATTATAATCACTTATTCCAAGTGACTAAAATCATATGTAATGCTAATGAAATGTATGAAGTATTTAAAAGGATGACTTTTAATGTATTAATAAAAAATAAAGATGACCATGGAAAAAATATTTCTTTTATATATGATAATGAAATTAAAAAATATAAATTATCTCCAGCTTATGATATCACATCTACGCCAAACTCTTTGGAACATCAAATGACAGTTAATGGAATAGGTAATCCAACTGAAAAAGACTTATTAAAGTTAGCTGATAAATTTGATTTAGATTTAAATAAATGTAATAGCATTTTAAGCAATATGAAATCCATCTTAAAAAATGCACAAATATAATATTATATATTGAACCTTACTTTTCTAAAGTATCTAGTAATTCCTTGAATTTTGTGTTCATAAAAGTTTTGTGTTTTTTATTTCCACTATCATACAAGGAAAGTATTTTCATCTCTAACAATAAATTTGTGAACTTAGTAGCTGTGTTAAATGAAATATCAAACTCCTTCGCTATATCTCCATTACTAAATGTAATGTGTTCAATTGAGTATCTAAGCATTTCTGTTAATAACTTTTCTTTTGAATTAATGGCACTAATCAATTTAAGACTTTTCATATATCCAATGTAAATGTTAGTTAGTGATTCATCTGTAATAATTAATGAATCTAATAAGTTTTCTAAAAAGAAAGTTACTCATGAAGTATAATCTCCCTCAGTTCTAACTTTTGTTAATAATTCGAAATATTTTATTTGATTCTTTTTAAAACAATATGATGGAAGAAAGCATGGGTATTTAATTACTTGATCAGATATCAACTGAATCAATATAAGCATCCTTCCAACCCTACCATTACCATCAATGAATGGGTGGATAGTTTCAAATTGATAATGTGCTAGAGCGCATTTAACAACTTTATCCATTTCATTATAATGAATGAAATTATATAGTTCTTCTAAGTGATTATTTAATGATTGAACTGAACACGGGATAAATCTAGCATTCTTAAGTCCACCTTGTTTATTTTTTGATCCAATTCAATTTTGTGTTTCTCTCAAAGTTCCCACATAAGCACTAACGCCTTTTGTGCCTTTCAATAAATCTTCATTTAATTTTTTAATGAGCCTATTTGAAATCGGTATTTGTTCTATATTTTCTAATGCATAAGTTAGTGCTCTATGATAATTAAGATTTAAATTAAGGTCATTATCATTAGTATTCATGGTTGCTGTTAAAACATCGATATAAGTTGATGTGGTGTGTTCTATTTGAGAGGAACTAACTGTTTCTAATTTTAAAAATATAATATCTAAACATTTATTTATATTTAAGAAAAATTCAGAATTTAATCTATAAATAGTATTCATAGATCCAACTTTAGAATAAATCTCTTTTATAAGTAATTGCTGGCAGTCAGTTATTTCATAATTTATTTCATTTAAACTTAACGGTTCAAAAGTTTTGAAATTTTGAGAAGAATCATTTTTAGAAATTATAGTATCCTTATAAATTCCACTTATTTTCATAATTACCTCCTAAATTTCAAAAATATGTTAAAAATTGAAATATAGACATAATATTAGCATTAAAATTTGAAATATTAACCAATATTTTACTATTAAACTTCAATTTTTCTTATTTTTTTGAAATTTTATTAATATTTATTTTTTTGAAAAAATATCTTTGTTGTTTAATGTATAAAAAAATCGATAAATACGTAAGTTAATTCGTATTAATTCCAGTTTTTTTCATATAAGTAATCCTCAATATACATTGTGAACATATTTTAATAAATATATCTATATCATTTTAACTGATAAATAGATTTTGTCTGCATATTTAAGATAAAAAACGTATTGTAATACGAATTATAAAACATTAAAGGTTTTTGAGACATTCTCAGGAATTGGAGCTCAACATAAAGCTTTAGAAATAATTAAAGAAAAATTTGGTTATCAATATGATGTTGTTGCTACAAGTGAGTGAGATATTGACGCAATAATCTCATATGCAGCTATTCACTATCCAAAATTTGAAACCCAAGTAAAACTGCCTAAAAATACTGATGATATATATAATTATTTATCTCAATTCACATTTAGCACAACCGGAAAAGAACCGATACTAAACTCAAGATTAATTAAATTACCATTTGAAAAAATTGCCAAATTATATAAAGCACATGTTATTGGTAATAATATTGGCTCCATTGTAGATATAAAAGCTGAGCAATTAATTAATAAGACAAACGGAGTCGATCTAATAACATATTCTTTCCCATGCCAAGATTTATCCGTTGCTGGAAGTTTTTGGGGATTTAATCAAGGAATGAAAAAGGACTCAGAAACTAGAAGTAGTTTGCTTTGAGAGATAGGCAGGCTAGTTGATGAACTTAAAGATATTAATCATCAGCCTAAATTTCTTTTATTAGAGAATGTCCCAAATATGATAAGTGCTAGACACATTGATGATTACATTATCTGAAAAAAACACTTATATGACTTAGGGTATAAAACTAAAACTTATGTGTTAAATTCATTTGATTATGGAATTCCTCAAATTAGAAAAAGGGTCTATGCTGTTTCTGTATTAGATTTAAATAATGAAATTGAAATTGATGAAAAATATGAAATTATTGATAAAACATATCCAAGAAAAGAAGGTCTAATAAAACCAGATGAAATTAAAACTAAAAGTTTGAAAGACATCATAAAAAATGATTATTCAATTGAGAAATATTATATTGAAGCAGTTGAAGCAAGACCAAGGAGAACACCTTCTAGGAAGAAGATGTTCGAACTTAATTACCAATTAAATAAATTTGATAGATATAGCTATATTAGAACATTAACCACAAGGCAAGATAGACACCCAAATGCCGGGGTTGTTGATTTGCATGGGACAATCTTTGAGCAAACTGGATCAAATAGTGATAGATATGCTAATTATCGTTTTTTAACAACTAGGGAAGCATATTTATTTATGGGTTTTGAAGAAATCGATTATGAACGTGCAAGAGCGCAAGGATTGACTAGTACTAAGTTGTATCAACAAGCCGGAAATTCAATTGTAGTTAATGCAATTCTAGTGGTATTGAAGCTTATCCAGGAGAAATTCAATGGATAAAAGATTTGATAATATAATTAATCTTTTAGATTCATTTTCAGATTTACTTGGAAAAGAATGATTCACAAGACATGGTACTTCTGTTGTTACATATTGAGATGATTGAGACATTTATTATGATTATTATAAAACCATTCATGAATTTGATTCAAGAAATGAAGAGCAGACTAAAGCACTATTTGAGCATATTAAATCTACAACTAAAAAAGATTTGCCCAATTTAAATTACAATGAACCCGGAAGATATAAACAGAGGTTAGTATTTTGAACTTACCTAAAATTATTGAATAGAAACTCAATTCATGAATATTCACTAAATGATAATAATATTCAAATTAGTGATGTTGATCGTGGAGATTATTTTTTTACCACTGGAATCGAATTGTTACAAAAGGTAAAATTATCTGATGAAAATTTTAAAAAATTAAACAGTTCTTCAATGAAAATATTTTTTGGATGATATGTAAGATTGTTGTTCGATGTTTTAAATGATGATGAAATTAATTATATCTTAGAAAACATTAATGATATTACAAAACATCAATTTTCAGTTGTACCAAAAGTAAACGGTAAAATTAAAAAAAGTATTTGTAATGTCACATATACTGATCTTATTGAAAAATATTTTAGTAATGAGAGAAATATAGAAGCAATCTTCACTTTAACAGATAAGATAATAAATTTAGATAAAAATAAAAGTACTATAAATACAGAAATGGAAGATAACCAATTCTACGATAAATTTTATAAAGTTTTTGCTAATGATAATAACGATATTAAGGATATGACTAATGCAAAAATAACAAATTTATTACGTGCTAATTTCAAATTAAATTTAATTAACGACGGTTGTTCAAGTTTAATTGTTAATGGGAGCCACGTTGCTATAACAAGATTAATAGAAGGAGCTCATATCATACCCATCTGAATGATAAGGAACACAATGATCGATATTATGAATATGAATACTACGGAGAGTGTTAAAAAGGAAAAGATAAACTCAATTTATAAAACTTATTGCAACATTGAAAATGGAATATTATTGCCATTTAATTATCATTATTTATTTGATGAGGGATTTATCAGTATAGATATTGAGAGTAAATCATTTGTACTAACAGAATTGGGAAGAAAAAATGAATTTGAAATTTTTAATGTTTATGGATTTTCAAGCAATAATTCTATAAACGAAAAAAAGTTTGAAAAAATTAAAGAAATTATAAATGCTTATAATATTAAAGTTCTTAATTAAAAATTAATTTATAACTAAATTGTTTTTTAATTTTATAAAATAAAGGCACAAATTTTTCTATTATTCAAAAATTATTAATAAAAAATAAAAAAAATTATCTTATTAATACAGTAATCCTTAAAGGATAGTAATATATTAAAAATAAATTCGAGTTGCATTAAATGTTTATATATATTGGAGATATTTTGTGAATAGATAAATCTAGAACATTATTCAAATTCATCTACTTCAATAAAAAGCTATTTATAAAATTGAAATATGTGTAATTTGTCTTACTCTAATTCCGATAAATTTATTGTAGTGACTATCTTATGATAATTTCTGTAATTAAGTTAATTTTTCATCATCATCCTACAAATAATAAGTTGTTTTAAAACAAAAAACTTTTATATAATATCAATATATTGACTATAGGAGAAAAAATATGTTTTTAAAAAAGATACCAAAAATAGTATTCGCAGTAACAGGTACTGCTTTATTGTGTACAGGGATTGGTTTTACATCATGAGGTGGTGTACAAATATCTTCTACAAAAGAAGATAGTGTTGTATATCACGAAGATATTTCAGGCTTGAATTGAAATATTGGTACTGGTTGAAATAATTATTTAATTGATTATTTCAATGGTGTACCTTCTGTTACTATCAAAGGCGAAAAAATTGAATATCCAAATCAAGAACAAATAAAAGAGTACAGACAATTAATTATGGGTGGTAATAAGTTTTCTAAATTTATCAAAGATATTATTTATTTTTATGAAAATGTTGAAAAAGATAAAGATTTTGCTGAAATTCAACTCCCGCAATTTAGATCTATGTTAAAAAATTACAATAGTAAAAATTGAGGAATAGCGCTTGTTGTTCTAGGTCCAGTTATGATTATTGGTGGTGGTAGTTCTTTAGCTTATGGCTTCATGAAACAAAAAGAAATTGAATAGTATTTTAGCAATACATATATTAATAACTAAAAAAACTCAATAAATATACTATCCGCTGTTTAATCATTCATTCTTCAGCTGTACAATGTAATTGTATTTCACTATTTTCTAATGAATCATTTCTCTATACATTTAACAATTAAAAGTGCCGCACTTGTATTTTACAATAAGTGTGGCACTTGATATTTTATAAAAATTTATCTATTTAATAAGGCTTTTTGCACCAAGTAAATTTAGTTTGTTGCCATTTTTTGCAAATACAATTTGTGCTTTACGCATCAATTTATTTTCTGCAAAGAGTTTATCAACTTCTATTGGTATAAATTTAGCAACAATTTCATTTGAAGCAATGGCACCACCAACAAAAACAAATTCTGGATCAAATGATCAAATCGAATTATATACAAAGGTTGCTAACATCATAATTCACTTATGAACTATTTTAATTATCTGTTCATCGCCTTTATGGTATTGTTCAAATATTTCTAATCCATTATATGTTGTTAATAATTGGTTGTTAACCAAATTGCACAAGGCATTAGTTGATAACATTGTAGATACCGATTTACTGGGATCATTCAAATCTCTAATCATTCCAAGTTCACACATAGAGTTACTATAACCACGGATTATTTTCCCATTTTCATAATAAGCTCCACCGATTCCAGTTCCTACAACTATTGAGATTGCAGATGATATATTTTTAGATTGTTCAGCAATGCAACCAAGAAGTGCACAATTTGCATCATTCTCGATATATATTTTGATTTGTTTATTATCTAATTTGTTTTTAATTAAATTAAAAACATTTATGTTGCATCATCCTTTGATTGCTGACATTCCATTAACAGTACCATCATCAACATCAACAAGCCCTGGTGATGAAATGCATATGTGTGTTGGTTGTTCTTTTTTAGCTAAATCAGTAATAAAATTAATTACATAATCAGAACTAATATCTTTTATATTATGAGTTATAAATTCATTTGTTGAATCAATGCAATATTTAATTGCTGATCCACCTAAATCAAAAATTAGAATTTTATCCATATTTTTGTTCACCTTTTTTAATAATATTGAATTCTTTAGAGTTGTGATTAAAATCGACTACTCTTGTTATTATTTTATCATTTTCAAGTTTCAAACATGATATAAATCCTATCGGAAATTTTAGTGAAGGGGATTTACCAAAGTGAATATTTTTACTTGTGAAAATAAATCTCTCTATTCCATTACTAATCACATCTTTTGAATATGGTTGAAAACAAATTAAAGTTTTGAATCAAGCATTCAAATAATCATGAGAATTTGCATTTAACTTTCCAAAACGGAAATTAAAAACCAAGTCTTGATTTAACAATTGTCCAAGCGGAGTATCAATATGATATCCATCGATTCCAGAAGCAGATCCTGGCCTAACACTCAAGTTAGCTTTTCCAAGAACCCCGGTACTTCTGTAAAGTGTAATGTCTATAATTCCATTTTTCATGGTAAATTCATTAGTTCCTTTTGTGCAAATGTAGTTATCATCATTGAATATGATTCCAGATTGTTTTTCAACATTCATAGGATATTCTAAATATCCTAATTCTTTTCAGTTTTCAATAGATCTATCTTTATATTTTCCGACACCTAAATGTTGCGAAAAATATAATTCGTTGAATTCAATATCGGGAGTTCATTTAACAATGACATTAGGAGTGTTATTATTAATAATAATCTCTAAGTCATTTTCATTAAAAATCTTCATTAAACGTATTTTGAAGTTATTTTCTATTCCATCTATTATGATAGAGCCAGTTAGATTTGTGATCGAAATATTTTCATCCATAATAATAGTTTGTGATTGGTTCACAATAATATTTGTTTCAATTTCCAATGACATTGGATCTGCATCGAATAAGTCACCATTATCTCTAGTAATTTTAAAATTAAGGAGTGATTGAAGATTACAATTTTCAGAGGTTTCCAAATCTGTTTTAATTGTTTTATTAAGATCAATCACATGATATGAAAAAGGAGTTAAATTTTTATTAATTACTAATAATTGTGTTTTATAAGAGTTATCAGCTTGTGAGTTTTTATATGAAAGTATTTTATAAATTAAGACTTTATCGTCTTCGTAGAAGTCATTAATTTCGTCGCTTGTATAAATGTCTTGAACAAATCAATTTTTAGCATTGTTATTTGTGTTTGGATTGAATATTAATATTTGATTTTCTATTAATTTTAATTCAGTTGATATTTGTTTAAGGATGATATTTTTTTTAGCATTAATTTCATCATGAACATCTTTAAGTTTTTGCATTGAAGATAAATAAGCATTATCTGTAACACAACCACCTAAGATGTCATGAGCTTGCATGTGAATTAAATGTTTATAAATATTACTATTCTCACTTTGATAAGATTTATCAAAATATTTGTAGAATAATTCTAATGGTTCTAACTGGTGGTATAGATTAATTTCATTTTCACGAAATAACTTTTTAAAGTCATATCTAGTGCTGCTGATTGTTCTATGAATTTTGGATTCATACCCACAATCAATGGTACCTTCAATTTCTTCATCTGGATCATAATTATCTAATAATTGAGTGTAATCACCAATTAATCATTCATTATCATCTATTTCGTTTAATTTAGCAATAAATTTATTAGTTAATGGGTGGTATGGAGCTTGATCACCACCAAATGGAATAATTATTAATCCATTATTTTTTTCTGCTTGTTTTGAATAATGTAAGAATTGCTTTCCACTTTTAAAAGTATTTAAACATTTCTTAACTTCTTCAAAAAGATTATTTTCATTTAAGGTTAATCATGGAAATATTGAACTAAATGTTCAATATCCAAATTTAAGTCTATAACTTTTAATTTTTGAATTATTTGGACCAGATCAATTATAAAAATCATTGTTTGTATGTTCGTGGCCAAGACCTCTTCAAAATACAAAATATTTGAAATTTAAATGATTAATTATTTGTGGTATATTGAATCCGAATCCAAATGTATCTGGACAATAGAAAATTGGACTGTTAGGAAGACCATTTTTATTTAAATAGTCTTCTGCAATTTCAATATTTCTAATTGTTGTTTCACCTAATGAATTGAAAACATCTGGTTGTGAATAGAATGGACCAACAATAATTTTTTTATCTTTAATTAATTGTTTAATTTTTTTCTGATTTGATTCAGTTGCACTACTAATGTAATCTTCAAGAAGTGATACTTGTCCATCTAAATAGTATTTTTGAGGATCCTCTTCCAAATCTAACATATTATTTAAATTGAATTTTAATAAACTGTCAGATACTGAATTTGTGAAGTACCATTCTCTATCTCAATGAGTATGTGGGACGATTACAATTTTCATTATTCTGGTCGCACAAATCAATTTTTAGGATGAGCTGAAGTTTTTAAGTTTTTCATAAAAACTTTTGACTCTTTTTTAACATTGTATTTAAACACTGCTAATGGAGTAAATAATCCTAAGTCAGCATGTAAAGCTTTTGCATTAGCTTTTGCTAATTTATGCTCAATAATAATTTTTGGGTCAACCGTTGTTAATAAACCAAACATTAAACCAGCAATCAAAGCTCCTGCTGCAACTGTTAAAAATCAGAAGAATCCGAATCCAGAATTACCTATAATTCCTATTCATGCACCTAATGGAGAACCAAGTCCACCATAGAAGTTGAAGTTAGCTAATGCGGATATTCCTCCTGCAAACATAGCACCTACCATACATGATGAAATAACTTTTAATGGAGATTGGAATGCAAAAGGTAATGCACCTTCAGAAATTCCAACTAACCCCATTGGTAAGGCAGCTTTTCCAGATGCTTTTAATTGAGTTGAATACTTATAAGGAAATACGGTTGTTGCAATTCACATTGCAAGTGGTGGTATAGAAATTGCGATCTGACAAGCAGTATTCGGAATAAAATTAGGATTACCTTGCAGTAAGGTGTCGGAGAATATCGCACCAGCAACAACCATAGCAGTTTTATTAATTGGTCCACCAAGGTCAACACATATTAATGCAGAGAATAACATACCAATTAGAATATTAGCTCATGCAGCTGATCCGGATAAACTATTTAAGAATACGTATAATTGACTCACTAATCAAGTTAATGGTCCACCAATAACATATACAACAATCACAAACATCGCAAATGAAGAAAGAACAGGTATAATCATCAATCCAATTACAGATTTCAATGATTTAGGTCAATTAACTCATTTTAGTCCCTCGACCAGATAACCGGCGACAAATCCGACGACCAGTGCCCCTAAAAATCCGGCATTTGCAGCATCTGCGCTAATTCCAGGAGGGAGTGGGATTGGCGAATATGAACTCATATATGAACTATCAGTAATGAAAAAACCACCTAACAGACCAGCTGGCATAGCTGATTTTCCACCAATAGCATTAGCTAAAAACATAGCTAATATTGGGCCCATTAATCTAAGTCCAATTTGCCCAAATTGTCATAGAGCTTGAGAAAATTTATTTGGAAATTCTCATCCACCATCAGGTGTAATTGCTAATGCGTTCGGTACAGCCATTAATAATCCACCTGCAATTGTAATAGGAACCATAAATCCAATAGCTGTCATTATGTATTTACTATACTTAGTTTTCTTTTCACTACCAAGTCTAATATTCCCTGATTTTGAACCTTTACCATAGTGAATTTTAGCTAATTTGAAAGCATCATTGATCACTTGTTCTGGATCTTTAATTGCTGCGTTAGTATCAACTACTCAAACTTTTTTTGAGATAAATTGAAGTAAGTCAATATCTACATCAGCTGCAATAATAACCATATCGGCATTATTAATATCATCTTGAGATAAAACATTTTCAGTTATTGCACCACGTGTTTCCACTTTTATGTCATAACCTAATTTTGTAGCACCTTCAATAAGTTTTTCTTTAGCCATATACGTGTGTGCTATTCCAGCGGCACAAGATGATATGGCTACTATTTTTTTCTTATCCATAAATTACTCCTTCCTTAATTGAAATAAACATAAATGAAGCATTTTCAAATATAAATGCAGGAGGTGGGGCAATCCCTAAAATTATTTGATTATATATTTTAGTTGCCTCAGCTTGTGCTTTTATAATTGCAGCGTCAAAATTTTCTTGGCTAATTTTATCACTTCCAGTATATTTCTTAAGTTCAACACCCATATTTCAAACATATGAATCTCACTGTTTTGTTGTTTCAAAATCAACTTGAGTTTTAAGACCATCTTTAAAGATTATAAGGGAATGAAACGGGGAGTTTAATGCAACAGCATCTTTTGATAATTGCGAATATGCTTTTATATTATCAAAAGAGGAAATTGCAATGAATAATGATGTAATCACTATAGCTAAAGATGCTATCACTACAGAAATTGCAATTTTTTCCTTCATAACATTTGACACTTTAAATATTTTCAACGGAATAATTGCAATAATGGAAATAATCCCAAAAACTAGAGAACTGATAGCTAATCCAGAGTTTGAAGCTGCTGATTTTGTAATTCATCTAGTTAATTCTTCCATATTTACAATATCAACATTTACTGTATTTCAATTTTCATAATTTTTTATAAAACTTTCAGCTGTTGTAATTCCTAAACCACCTAATACGATAGCTCACAATCCAACTAACATTAAAGCAATCATTAAAATTAATTGAAATTTATTTGAATGTTTATATAAGAAGTTCTTTTCATTTGATATAGAGAATCTTTTTTTACTCAATATATTATGATAATGAGAAAGCACTTTTTTAGATTCAGCATTATAGTTAGATATTAAATTAATTTTCTCTATTTTTGCATCATCTAAATCTTTTGTTAAAGCAGCAATTTCATTGTAATTTTGTAAATTTAATTTATTTAAATTTTCTTTAAAATTTGCATGATCTTGGTTTTCTTTAATAAAAATTTCTTTTTCTTTATTATTTTTGATTTTTAATGAAGAAATATCTTTTTTATTTCTATCTTTCAATTTTGATATTTTATTAATGACCTTAGTTTTTGAATCAAGAAACTCTTTTTTCATAGTTTGTTTCTTATTTCTGAGTTCGTTTTTTAAAATATTTATTGATTTCTTCGTTTGAATAATTTCATTTTCAATTTCTTTAAGTCTGACAGATGCTTTAACATCTCCTTTTAAAGATGCTTCAACCAATTCTTTTTTAAGGAGAATCAAATTAACAAGTTCTTCTTGTTCTATTTCAGCTTCTGATTTATCAGAAATTTGTTTGATTGATTGTTTTAGTTCAGCATTATTTGTCTGTCCACTAGTTTCAAAATCAATTTCACTAAATAATTTTTGTATATCTTTTAATGTTCCATTTTTTAATAAATCTTGCTTTTCTTTATTAAGTAACATTATTGATATTTTTTGTAAAAAAATTAAATGATCTGTTTGATTCGCTTTCGGTACAGCTAAACAAATTGCAACTTTAACATCAGTTCCATCAAGCGTTTCTCACTCAATAGAATTTTTAAGCTTTACAACAAATATAAAGCTTTTTAGATTGTCAGTACTTATAGCATGAGGTATCGCAATATTGTTTTCTAAACCTGTTGATCCTATTTTTTCACGTTCAAGCAAAGCTTTCTTAAATGTTTCAGCTTTTTTAACAACATTATTTTTTTCTGCTTCTTGTGATAAAAAATCAAAAAGATTATCTAAATCCGATACTTCTGCATTCATAAGTATTTTTATATTTTTATTCATGACAGTCTCCTTCCACATTCATATAGTAATAAAAATAAATAAAATAAAATTATTTTCATTTAATTATGGAAATATTTCCATTAAAGATAAAAAATGTTATGATTAATTTATGTTTGACAAAAATATTATTATTAATAACTTGTATTTATTAACTCCCAAAGAAAAAAAAGTGGCCCATTATGCAATGGATAAGGGTTTTACAATAATTGAGACATCTATTAATAATATTGTTAAAGAAACTGGATCATCACTAGCAACTATTAATAGAACATTTGCAAAAATGGGTTTTACTGGATACAAATATTACAAAATGTTTCTTTTCTCTCAACAAAAAGAAAAAATTATGAATAATAGTGAATTAGAACATCAAAGAAAATACTTATTTACATCACTCGAAAATTTCTATTCATCATTTAATGAAGACACAATTGATGAAGTGGTGCAATTATTAACAAAAAATAAGGAATCTGTGACTTTTTTAGCCCAGGGGTTTAGCTTATATGTAGCAAATTTTTTATCTGCTAAAATGAGAAAAATTGGATATGATATAAGATATTTTGATGATCACTTATACTCTGGCGCTTTGAAATCAAAAGTTATTTTCATAGTTTCCTCAACATTGCAAAGTGAATCCCTTAAAAAGCGTTTAAAAATGTTGAAAAATATTAATCCAGATTGTAAATTAATAGTTTTAACTAATAATTCAAATATTAAATATCATTATGATTATGATTATGTCTTATGTGCTCCTTTTATTGATGATCGTAAAACAAATTCAAAAGAGTTACCTTCTGATGGAATAATTCTTTTAATGTCATTATGTAACTTAATTTTTAGTAGAATATATGAAAGAAATAAAGAGGAAAATGATATTTTAATACAAAAAATAAGATGATTTTAGAAATATTACTTTTTACTTGTTAAAAATTGAAATCCAATTACAATCTTTTATATTTCATTAATACAATAATGTTTCATATTAATATATAATATACACATGATAGAAATAAGAATTAACCATGATGAAGTAGATACTCGATTAAATGTTTTCTTATTAGACTATTTTCCAGATTGAACTAAATCAACAATTAATAAAAAGCTAAAAAATCAAATGATTAAAATTAATGGTAAGAAAAAAGATTTTAATTACAGACTTCGTCGTAATGATGTTTTAGTAATATATGAAGATGGTGAAGAACCAGAAAATAATTTAGAACAAAAGAAATATATAATGGATCTTTGATTTACTGAATTCTCAAGTTGATTAGATATTGTATATGAAGATGAAAATTTTGTAATTATAAATAAGCAAGTTGGTTTGATGTCTCATCCAAATCACACTATATGTGATTCTGTTCAAACAAGACTTCTACATTACTTATATGAGAAGAGGGAGTTTAACCCTTCTTATAACAACACCTTCATTCCTTCTATTTGCCATAGATTAGATAGAAACACTAGTGGACTTTTAATTTGTGCTAAAAATGCTAAATCATTAGCAGCAATGAATAAAGCTATTATGAATCGTGAAGTGACTAAAAATTACCGTTGTTTAGTTTATGGTCAAATGCCACAAGATCATGAAAAACTTATTGCGTATCATTTTAAAAATAGCTATGAAAATGTTGTTTATATTTCTTCTACTCCAAAAGAAGGTTATAAAGAAATACTAACTGAATATACTGTTGTTTGATACAAGGATGGTTATTCTTGTATTGATATAAATTTAATCAGTGGAAGAACTCACCAAATAAGGGCACATTTGAATTTCATCAAACATCCAATTGTTGGGGAAAGAAAATATAATTCAAACACAACAAAACAAGATGATAGATTCAGCTCTCAGGCATTACTTTGTAATAAATTATCATTCAATATAAAACCAAGTAGTCCAATTGCTTATTTAAACAAAAAAGTCTTTACAGTAAATGATGTTTGATTTGAAGATAATCTAAAGAGAAGATAATTTATTTATTATTCAATTCAAGTAATTTAGTAGATATACTTTTGTAAATTTCAAAACATTCTTCATATGTTATTTGCTCTTGACTACTAACTTCATACATCTTTCAAGCATCCAAAACATTATCTTTAATTTTTATTAAATCAGAATTCATTTTTTGTTTTATTAAAAGAAGAATAGATTCTTTATCATTGTATTCATTTTTTTGTTTAAAAGCTTTAATGCAAATTCAATCAAATAATTTTTTAATATCAATTTCTTTACTTCAAAGTTGTACTAGATCAAGTAAATTTTTTGTTCTGGTTACACTAGTTGACGCTTTAATTAATGTTCAGTATTTTTCTGCAATTAACATTTCCTTAGTGAAAACTAAAACCTTAGCATTTTTAATAGTCTTTAACTCTTTCTTTGAAACTGAAAAATCACTTATAATTGTTGCGATTTCAAAGTCATCATATGTAGTGTTTAATGTTAGTTCAATTTTACCTAGTTTATCAATGCCCTTAATTTTCTTCATTGATTTTGGAATTAGCATTAATTTATAAATACTTTTAGTCGTTTCTAAAATTTCTTTATTTTCAATTTTAAAATATATTAAGTTTTCTTTATTTTCAAGAATGGTGATCACATCATTAATTTTTTGTTTTGATATATGTGCATCTATGTCTGCTGTTGACCTTTTAAATGAAATATAAAGTTCAACTGCACAACCACCTTTAATCATTAATGAAGGGATTGCTTTAGAACTAACCATAGACATAATATATTCTCTTATCAATTGATCTTTATCTAATGAATTATTTTCCTCAATTACTTCTCTTAAGTTTAAGTAATTTTTTTTCAAATAATCCTTGATCATTTCATGATCAATATTTCTTCTTTTTCTTTTTAACTCATCATAATATTTTTTAACAAGCTCAGGATTCATTATCTTATATAAATTTTTTAAAGCCTCTGTTTTGACAGTATTCTCTAATGAAAATTTATTTAATTCAATAAATAACCTTTCAGGTCTATATATTAGAAATTCACCATATTCAATTGCACCTATGTTTAATGTATTTGAATTCTGCAAACTTATCTTATATCGACTTGTGTAGTTATTTGTATGTACCCCTTTAATCATTTCTACATGCAATGAAGAAGGGT
>JBOFSS010000037.1:0-2323 GCA_051651665.1 Mycoplasma sp. | reverse complement strand
GGACGACTGTTTACAGAAGTATTCTTAATGTCTACCCCGTTATATAGTATTTTTCCTTGCGTCGGATATTCAAAACCGGCCAGGGTCCTCAAAACTGTGGTTTTCCCACATCCTGATGGACCTAAAAGGGTTACAAATTCCCCTTTGTCAATAGTTAAGTTAAAGTTTTTGACTGCCTCAAACCCATTGTCATAAACCTTTTTCAGGTTTAAAAAACTAATTAAGTTTTTTTTCAATTTCGACTACACCTCTTTCATTTTAAAATAAATTTTAATGAAAATATAATAACACACATTTTTATAAAATTATTCATTTTTTTTTATAAAAATATTCTAACCAAAAATACATATCTTATTCTAATAAGGAATTAACAATTAATATTTAGAAAATTAATTGAAAATTATAGTAGAATTATTAAAATCTATAAGAGGTAAAAAATGGCTAAATATATAAAAGAAGTTTCAAGAACTTTCAATGAATACTTATTAATTCCTGGATTAACTAGGAAAGATTGCACAACAGAAAATATATCAACCACAACACCATTAGTTAAATTTAAAAAAGGTGAAGAATCTTCAATTAAATTGAATATTCCACTAACATCAGCAGTAATGCAATCTGTATCAGGGCCAGAATTAGCAATTGCATTAGCTAGAGAAGGTGGTATTTCTTTCATTTTCGGTTCACAAAGCATACAATCACAAACAAGAATGGTGAAGATAGCAAAAAATTATAAAGCCGGATTTGTTAGAAGTGATACGAATATTAGACCTGATCAAACATTAGGTGAATTATTAAAATTAAAAGAAGAAACAGGTCATGCAACAACTGCAGTTACTGAAGATGGTACAATCCATGGTAAATTAGTTGGAATTGTAACAAGTAGAGATTATAGAATTTCAAGAATGTCATTAGACACAAAAGTTTCAACATTTATGACTCCATTCGAAAAAATGGTTTTTGCATATGATGATATTTCATTATCAGAAGCTAATGATATTATTTGAGATAATAAATTAAATACATTACCAATTATTGATAAAGATCAAAGATTAAAGTTTTTTGTTTTTAGAAAAGATTACAATTCTAGAAAGAAAAACACATTAGAATTAATTGACTCAAATAAAAGTTATATTGTAGGAGCTGGAATTAATACTAAAGATTATGAAACAAGAATTCCTGCTTTAGTTGAGGCTGGCGCTGATGTTCTTGTTATTGATTCATCTGATGGATTTAGTGAATATCAAGCAGATACTATTAAATTTGTTAGAGAAAAATATGGGGATAAAGTTAAAATAGGTGCAGGTAATGTTGTTGACACCGAAGGTTTTAATTACTTAGCTGATGCAGGAGCTGATTTCATTAAAGTTGGAATTGGCGGCGGTTCAATTTGTATTACTAGAGAGCAAAAAGGAATTGGTAGAGGTCAAGCGTCTGCACTTCAAGAAGTGGCAGAAGCTAGAGATAAATATTTTAAAGAAAAAGGTGAATATATTCCAATATGTTCTGATGGTGGAATAGTTTATGATTATCATATGACATTAGCACTTGCAATGGGTGCAGACTTTTTAATGTTAGGAAGATACTTTGCTAGATTTGATGAAGCTCCAGGACAAAAGTTATCTATCAATGGTTCTTATGTTAAGGAATATTGAGGAGAAGGTTCTAATCGTGCAAAAAACTGACAACGTTATGATATGGGAGGAAAATCAAAACTTAGTTTTGAAGAAGGTGTTGATTCTTTTGTTCCTTATGCAGGGTCTTTGTCAGATAATGTTCAACAAACTATTTATAAGATTAAATCAACTATGAGCAACTGCGGAACTAGTAGCATTCAAGATTTACAGAAAAACGTTAAAATAACGCTAGTGTCAGCAACTTCTATTGTTGAAGGCGGAGCGCATGATGTTATTAAAAAAGATTCTTCAAATGAGGCTAAATAATGAAATTTAATCATGAAAAATTATTGATCTTAGATTTTGGTGGTCAATATAACCAATTAATAGCAAGACGTATAAGAGAGCTAAATGTTTTAGCTGAAGTTGTACCTTATAATATTTCAATTGAAGAAATTAAAAAAATTTCTCCTAAGGGAATTATTTTCACAGGAGGACCAAATAGTGTTTATGCAGAAAATGCTTTAATGGTAAATAAAGAAATTTTTAACTTAAATATACCTATTTTGGGAATTTGTTATGGTGCTCAAATGATTGCACACCTTTTTAATGGTACAGTAGCTACAGCTAAAATCGGAGAATATGGAAAAACATTAATTAGTAACTTGGATAACTCTGAATTACTGAAAAATACACCGAATCAATCC
>JBOFSS010000036.1:0-3600 GCA_051651665.1 Mycoplasma sp. | reverse complement strand
GTTATTTATTCTAACGGGTTTTGTCCCGGTATTTTAAACAACAAAAGAAATAAGAAGACAAGGAACATTTACGTTCAACATTGTGATTCAAAAATATATTTCAACCTATTGTATAAACAGTCTGTTATTCAAAAATTCTTTTTAAAATTATTGAATATTAAAATAACTGAGAATGATCATTTTGTTTGTTTCAACGAGGAATCAAGTAGAGAAATTTTTAAAACTGAAAATCTGAATTCTCACAATATCCATATTTCTCCATATTCAAAAATCGAAATTGATAATTTTTATAATTCTAGAGTTAATCTTGATTGCGAAGACATAACTTACATTGGAAGAATTTCAAATGAAAAGAATATAAGGTTCTTATCCAAACTATCTGATGAATTGTCAAATAAGAGATTCATAAAATTTTACGGCAATGGTGAATTAATGAGTGAATATTCTCATAAAAATAATTTTTATGGTTCAGTTAATTCAGAACAATTAGAATCTATTTATTCAAAAACAAAATTGTTAATATTAGCCAGTGAGTTTGAGGGATTTCCTTTAGTGTTATGTGAATGTCTTTCATATGGCATTCCAATAATTTGTTTGAACTCTTTTACAAATGCAAAATATTTTATTGGTAATAATGAAAGAGGCTTCTTAATAGATGAATTATCTATAGAAAAGTTTAGAGAAAAAATTGACAAAATTTTTAATATAAGCAAAGAAGAATATTTGAAATTATCACAAAAATGTTACGAATTCTCTCTAGAGAATTTTGAAAAAGATAATTTTATTAACAAATGATATAACTTAATAAATTCACTAACTGAGTAAATTTTTATTCAATATAAAAATAATGTATAATTTTTAGAGTTATGAAAAAATTACTTTCTATTATAATTCCAATTTACAATACTCCTGTAAAACTATTTAAACAATGTTTAAGCAGTTTAGAAAAAAATGATTTAGTAGAAGTGATTTTAGTGAATGACTGTTCTCAAAATAAAGATATCTTAGATTTCTTAAATGGTATTAAAAGTGAATATAAGATTATTAATTTAGTTGAGAATTCCGGTATTGGTATAGCTAGAAATATTGCAATGAGTGAATCAACTGGTGATTACATTATATTTTTAGATTCAGATGACTACTTTTCAGATAATTCATTAACAACTATACTTGACACTATAAAAAATGAATCATTTGATATTTTTACTTTTGATTACTATATATCTAGAGATGGTAAAAGCACTGTGAACAACAGCTATATTACTTTAGAAGGTAAAAAAATATATTCCCCTGTTATTTCATGTTCAAAACTATTTAAAAATGAATTCTTATTAAAAAATAATATACTTTTCCAAAATAGTAGATTACCATCAGAAGATGAATATTTTTGATTAAAATGTTTACTTAATAAGCCTACATTAGGATCTTCGGATTTCTGTGTTATGCACTATGTGAAGGATAATCCGGATTCTGTGATGTCTTCAATGAATATTGAGAAATCAGTAAAATCAATCGCTCATTATTGAGATGAATTATCTCAAGAAGTTTTAGCAAAAGAGCAAAATCAATTAATTCATGATTATTTTAGTGGTTGCGTAACATTTGTTATGTCTACTTTAAATTTGAAAATCAACAAATTAATATCAAAAGAAGAATATAATACCTTAAGAAAACGTGATTTATTAATTCTAAAAAAATATATGAATAGAAGTATTTATAAGTTATTTGTCATTCTCTATTATTCTAATAATATATTGGTCACAATCCCTTTCAATTTGATTATAAAATTATTAAAATCTCTTGGAAAAAAAGGTTTTTTAAGATTTGGTATAAAGTTAGCCTAATATAAATCAAAGTTATTTGCACTCTTAAATAGGAATCTTGTCATATCTTAATGATATAATGAATTATTATCAGGAGTATTATGAATAAGATTTTAATAGTTTCCCCAAGCCCGCATTATTGTATTGGTGGCATGGAAACATATAATAATAATTTAATTAATATATTTATTAAAAATGGATTTCAAGTAGATGAGTACGCCTTATACATGGATACTAACTCAAAACAAGTTAGAGAACCTAATAAAAATGTTAAACAACTTAATAAGTCATTAGAATATACTTCAAAAGAATATCTAAGTGATATTCTATTCACCTCTAAAAAAAATCAAGAATTAGAAGATTTATCAAAAGAATATGATCTCGTAATTAATTCGTCAGTAGCGATAAAGTTAAGTAAAAATATCATAAATTCAAAAAAGTGGGTTTATGTACAACATTTTAGTCCTGAATACTTTGATAGAAAATTTATAATATCCCCCATATTCAGCCCTTTATTTAAACTTATTTTTAATATTTTACAAATTAAGAATCCATTAAAAACTTTTAGTAACATAATCTTTTTTTCTGATTCAGATCAACAAAAAGTTAAGAATAAAAAAGAAGGGGTTAAGTCTTCTATTTATCTATCTTCACTTTCAAGAATGGAAATAGAGGATAATTATAAAAAATGGTTTGACAATAAGTTTCAAAGAGATAATTTTTTATATCTTGGAAGAATTTGTAACCAACAAAAGAATATTAAAAAATTAGTCAAACTTTTTGATAATAACAAATCAAAACTAGACCTATATGGAAGTGGTAATGAAAAAATAATGAATAACACAAGCAATTGTACTTTTTTTGGAAAAGTAGACAGTAACAGTGTGAAAGAAATTCTCAAAAAACATAAGTTCCTTGTTATATATTCAAAATTTGAAGGTTTCCCATTTACGATTGTAGAAGCTTTATCACATGGTTTGCCAATTATAACAACTGATTGTTTTAGCTGTGCCAAACTCCTGGCTAAAGATAAAGGTTTTTTAATAGATGCAAAATCTTCAAATAAAATCATATCTAAGGCTAAAAATATTTCAAATGATGAATACAATATGTTAGTTGAGGAGTGTTTTAAATTTAGTATTGAAAACTTATCAATGGAAAATTTTGAATTACAATGAATAACTTACATAAAAAAACTTTTAGAAGGAAATAAGAGTATTTAACATGAAAAATAAAATAATGATAATTACTGCAAATCCACATTACTGTATTGGTGGTATGGAGACATACAATTATAATTTGATAAAAACTCTAATAAACAACGGGTATATAGTTGATGAGTATTCTCTAAATACAAATAGCGAGTTTAATAAAATGAGAGAAGAATTAAATGTCAAACAATTAAATCCATTAGAAGACAACTTAAAAACTAATTATGTAGCTGAGAGAATTTTTAAAACACCAAGAATTAATCAAATCGAAAAGTTAAGTGAAGAATATGATTTTATTATAAATTCAGGAATTAACTTAATTTGAACTAACTCTATATA
The DNA here is from genome assembly GCA_051651665.1 of Mycoplasma sp. Taxonomy (GTDB): domain Bacteria; phylum Bacillota_I; class Bacilli_A; order Mycoplasmatales; family Mycoplasmoidaceae; genus Mycoplasma_L. The sequence continues at coordinate 227 of JBOFSS010000036.1, read as the reverse complement.
TAAATCAAAGAAGTGAATATATATCCAACATTTTGATGTTCCATATTTTAACCACAAATATATTGCTGGTGTTTTCTTTCAACCTATTTTTCATTTAATATCATTCTTTATTAATAAAAAGAATCCACTTAAAAGCTTCGAAAATTTAGTTATGTATTCAAAAGATGATATTGACCAATTAAAACCTAAAAAAGAGACTAATGTAATTGATATCAATCTTTCTATTC
>JBOFSS010000035.1:0-3762 GCA_051651665.1 Mycoplasma sp. | reverse complement strand
CTATAAAGGTGCAAAATGTAAGGTGTATATTGAATATAAATTGCCTTCAAAATTTGAAAATTTAGATTTATTGATTGATCTTTCTAAATTTAGGTTATACACATACAAAGAACAAAATGCAATATTTTTATTCATCAATATACCTAAGTCAAAGATTTCAATTTTTGAACAAGATAAAGAAGAAGATATACTAATAAATTTAAACCAATTAACAAGTGAAAAACAATCTAATATATCAATATTTGATCATGATTTTTCGGAAGATTATTATCACAACTATTTTTTTACTAAAGAGAATTTCCTTGAAAATATAAAGTTCGAAGATTTATCAAAAACATATATACTTTCTTCTGAAATAAAAGATTTAAATGTATCAATAAATAAATCAAATTCAAATCATAGTAAATGATATTATTTTCTTAATAAGATAGGTCAAAACGTTATAACAGCTAAAATATTAAAAGACAATTATTATGTAATTAAATCTATTTATGAAAATATTAAATTATCAGATGATTTAGATTCTAAGGAAATGATTCGTTTTATAGAAGGTATTGAATCATTGGATTATGATAATTTATTGAAAAGATATGATAAATGCAAAACTTTTTTTGACGAATTTATAAAAAATTATTTTGAAAATGCTAAAGATGCCGCTGTTTCAAATTTAATTAAGCCGAGTTATGAAAAATCTAAATTGGTGTTATTGTGGTTAATGAAGTTTTGTGAAGATTACCATTTATCTGATGAAAAATGAGAGTATAAAAAATCATTTACAAAATATAATGAAGCAGAAAAGAAAGAAAAGCAACTTTCTGATGATTATATTGAAGAAATTATTTCAAAAATTCATGAAATAATTAAAGAAAATATAACTCTAGATATTTTCAAAGAAAATTCATTATTATTTATAATATTGATAATTAATGTTTACAAAACTATTTATAATGAAGATGATGAATCCGGACTAATTGAGCAACAATGATTTGGAGATGAGAAGTTTTTGAAAATTGAAAAAAGATTATTCGATCATTTATATAAACATACTATGAATAAAATGAGGTTATCAACAAAAGAATACTCCCAAAAAAACTTAATTTTAAAAAGTGTTGCAAAACTCCTTGTGTAATTGTTATTTTAAAATAGAAATTAAGCTTCTATCCAATGAGTGAATAAATAAATTACGTTTTTTCTTATCAATACTTGATCCAGAATAAAAATTATTGTAAAATATAGATTTTTTAATAATGTTATTTGAATCTCAATTATCATCATAATAATCTTTTTCCAAAGTTAAATATTTTTTAATTTCATTTAAGAAAGATATAATCTTTTGTTTACTTAAACCATAAGAATCTTTAACACTAATACCAAATAGTGATAATAAATAATCTATAACATCAATGCTATTGTTGCAATTTAGTAAACCAACTGGCATTATTTTTTTTAACTGATTATTTCCATCTAAGTTGAATTCTGAATAATGATATACATTTTCAGAAATAAATGAAAAAGTGTTTAGCATTAAATTATCATTAAAATCTTTCTTGTCAAAGTCTATTTCTGTGACGGCCGCTGGATAAGCAATGTATCTTGCCATAATTTTGGAAAAAATAAAATAAGGATTTTCCAATAATCTTGAGCAATCACTTTGTGATCCAGAAATAAGTTTTAAATTCAATGATTGAAAAGTTAAAAATAAATCATGTTGCATCAACTCATCGTTATCACCAATTATGTATGTATTTAGATTTAAATCATTATTTTTAAACTCCTCTTCGAGTATATCAACAACTATTAACTCATGTGTTAATATCTCTATATCAGAATCAGCATTATCACAAACTAATTGTGCTGCCTCCCTCAAATTATTTGTATCTAATTTCTCAAGAAAATCATCTAAAATAAGTGTCTTTTCATAATTTTTAAAACATCTTAAAATTATTTCAAACATTTTTATATTACGTTGCCCCTGGGAGTAATTTTCTTCTGATAAATCAATAGAAATAGATAATCCGTTATCAACTACTTTAAACTCTTTATCATTAATTAAACTTTCAAATGTTAAAAAATTTTTATTTTTTGATAAATTGTCTATTTCTTCAAATATTTCAAAAATTTCAATAACATCCCGGTGATTTACAAAAGCAATTCTAAATTTTCTTTCTAAAAATTCTGAAACATCTCCATCGTTCATATTTAACATCTTTCAGATGATTTTAGGTTCAATATTTAATTTTGCAATCTCTGATAAATCAACATGGTTAATCTCATTTAACTCTAATAATAATGTTTCTTTAATGTTTAGAATTTGTTGATTAATTTCTTTTGATGCAAATTCTTTATAGTCATGTGTTTGTTCGTATTTTAAGCTTAAAAAAATAAATAATAATTCAACTTTTTCATTAGATAATCCACTTAACCATTTTCTGACTTTTGCAAAATATTCAATATATTCAATATTATTAAATTTATATTCCGATTCAATATTCACTTCTTCTTTTTCAATATTTTTCTTGAAGTCATATCACTGCAAAGCTGTTTTAAAATCTTCTTTAAATACTAACTTTCAAGTATCCTTCTCAAAATTAAAATCAGTTATAATTCTTGATTTGACTGATTTTATTTTTTTAACTTTCACTTCTATCTCATCATTCTTCTTATTCTTAAAAAAATTAGCATGAGAGAATTTTTTTTGAACGTCATCATATCAACCCTTCAAATCTGAATCTATTGCAAAGTATTTTGATGAATCACCTTTCATCTTTTGTGCATATTTTGTTTTTCCTGCACCATTATTTCCATAAATTAATTTTATTGACATTAATATCCCTTTTATAAATCTGTTTGTGTATAAAACTCATATGATGTGATAATCCATATGAGTAACCACTTAACTATACAATATTATTTTTTTATTAAAAAAATAATTACTGAATATGTTTAGGTGGTAAGTTTTTCAAAAATAAATCACTTGACTTTAATGTGAGGTTGGCCACGTTTTCAACTAATTTAATAAATTCATCTTTTATAACTAATTTAACTTCACAGATGTTTGTTCAATGATATGCATTCAGTGATGATAAGTAAGTTTGTATATCTTTGATAAAATAATCACCTTCATCTTTTTTTATTTTTCAAAAAATATTTAATATTAAATCAATTAAATTCACAGTATTTTTATTATTGTTGAATGATTTGTGAATTTCACATAAAACTATTTGTTCAATCTCTCTTGCTGTGAAGTACAATTCTCGATTTATTGATAGATAATCAATAATAATTTCTGTTAATTCCTTTTCTTTTGAATCATTTTTAAAAAAGAAAAAATTACAAACCAATTCAGTTATTGATCAAATATACTTAAAATGAGCAATATTACAAAACTTTCTCATAAATAACTCTTGCGAATTATTTTCACACTTATTTTTAAACTCTAAAAATTGTGTGTTTATCGGCAATAAAATTATAAAGCCATATAACGTTGTAATTTTATTTAATATATTCAAAAAATCATCAAACTTATGGCCCAATCTTTCAATGTTATCAAAAATAAGTAGAACAGGTTTTTCAAATTCTTTACTTGGTTTAATGAAATTCTCTAAATTTTGTCTATATTCGATTATCCTTCTGAGTTTTGATTTTTTTATATAATATTTTTTATGAAAAAAACAAGATAAAAAATTTATGCCAGGAATCAATTTTGCAAAATCTGATTGAAATATAGTTAAAACAAAATTGTAAAGATCAAAACCACACGTT
>JBOFSS010000034.1:0-11707 GCA_051651665.1 Mycoplasma sp. | reverse complement strand
GATAATGGGCAAATCACTAAGTTATTTTTCAGATTTCAATAATCAGATGATGACAAGTATGATGATATTCTCGATACTATCATTAGCATTAGCATTTCCATTATTAGTATTTAAAAATGGAACAGTGCTATCATTAATTACTATGATATTAAGCTTCATGTTCATTTGTGTTACCATTGGTCTATTCGGATATGGAATGTCATGTCATTTAGAGTTTTTAAAACCATATAAAGAAATGGATAGATTAGTTAAAGAGTTTGGGACAACTTCAAATACTGCTTTATTAGAAAGTATCCTTGCTAAATTCAAAGAATTCTATCAAATAGCTATTAGCTAATTAAAAAAATAAAATTGGCATTTGCCAATTTTTTAAATATAAAGGAACCATATGAAAATAACAATTATTGGAGCTGGAAGCTCATATACACCAGAATTAATGGAAGGTATAATAAATAACCTTCAACATCTACCGATTAAAGAATTATGTCTGCACGATGTAGAACTTGGTAAAGAAAAATTAGAAATCATAACATCTTTAACTAAGAGAATGTTTGATAAAGTTGGATATTCTCTTAACATAACTAAAACATTAAATCAAATAGAAGCTATAACTGATGCTGACTTCGTTATTTGTCAATTAAGAGTTGGTGGTTTAGATACAAGAATTATCGATGAAAAGACACCTATTAAATATGATATGTTAGGCCAAGAAACAAATGGATTTGGTGGTATGTTCAAAGCATTGAGAACAATTCCGGTTATTCTTGAGATAGTTGAAAATGTTAAAAAATATTCTAAAAAAGATGCTTGAATAATTAACTTCTCAAATCCATCCGGAATAGTAACAGAGGCAGTTCACCGTCATACAGATTTTAAAAATTTTGTTGGTGTATGTAATTGTTCAATTCACAGTGAAATGGTAATCGCTCAATATTTAGAATGTAAAAGAGAAGACTTTTTAGTTGAATGAATAGGTTTAAATCATTTGGGATTCGGAACGAAATTGACAAAAGATGGGAAAGATTTAACTAAAGAAGTGGTTTCTGCATTTGTTAATCCAGAATATACTGAAAAATTTACAATGCGTAATGTTCCACCTATCCAGTATGAACCAACCTACATTAAAGCAGTCAATCTAATTCCATCTGCATATTATAGATATTTTATTAAATATAATGAAATGATAAAAGAAGAAGTTCTTTCTGCTAAAGAAAATAACTCAAGATCCGAATTTGTTAAAACTGTTGAGAAAAAATTATTTGAAAAATATAGCGATCCTAATTTAAATGTTAAACCTGTTGAATTAGAACAAAGAGGTGGTGCTTATTATTCAAAAGTAGCTATTGAAGTTCTTGTTGGTTTAGCTGGTGGACCAGAAATCATTCATACAGTGAATTATCCAAATGATGGTACAGTGATGAATTATCCAAAAGGTCAAGTTCTTGAAATTAGTTCAAAAATATCTAAATCAAAAGTTGAACAATTACCATCAATTAAAGAAATACCTTCTCCTATAACTGGATTAATTAGTTATGTAAAAAACTATGAATTACAAGTAATTAAAGCGGCTATGAGTGGTAATTATAATGATGGTCTTATCGCTTGTAATATTAGTCCATTTTGTAGAGATGATATTTTAAATAAAATTATTTATGATGAAATGTTAGAATTGCATAAACAATATTTACCGTTATTCTTTGGTAATAAATAATGACTAATATCATTTTTCTCAAACCTTATTTAGAGGAAAAAGTTTGAGGTGGTCAAAAACTTAAAAACTTTGGTTATTTATTTAACAACGAATTAATGGGAGAGGCATGATTAATTAGCGCTCTAAAAGATAAGTCTTCAATTATCACTAATCCTGAACTGAATAATCAAACATTAAATGAATTTTATCTTAACAACCCATCATTTTTTAATTTTTTTAATGGAGACTATCCATTGTTAACAAAAATAATTGAAGCAAATGATGACCTTAGTGTACAAGTTCATCCTAACAATGAATATGCTAAAAAAAGACATAATAAATTAGGCAAAACAGAGTGTTGATATATATTAGATGCTGAACCTGGAGCTAGCATTGTATATGGATTAAAAGAATCTAATAGAGAGATAATTGCTGAAGCAATTAACAATGGTAATCTCGAAGAATACCTCAATATAATCGATGTTAAAAAAGGCGATATGATTTATATACCAGCAGGATTAGTTCACGCAACAAAAGGGAAAATACTTTTCTATGAACTACAACAATCTTCCGATTTAACTTATAGACTATATGATTACAATAGATTAGATAATGGGAAATTAAGAGAACTTCACATAGAAGATTCGTTAAATGTAATCAATTTTGAACAAAATATAGCATCTGTTAGAAATAATGAATATTTAGTAGAAACTGATTTATTCAAATTAAAAGAAGTAACGTTGACTGAAGAAACTTATACCTTTGATTTCCCGCTTTCTAATTGAGTTGAAGTAACTGTAATCGAAGGTTCTGCAACTATCGAAGGCAAAGTTGTTAAAAAAGGTGATGCTTTTATAATCAAACATAATTATTCAACGATAATTAGTGGTACTTGTAAATTATTTATTGGTTTGCCAAACTAATCAGTTATTGCGCTGTGAAAAATAAAAAATATTATATAATTTTAAAAATGTGAGGTTGATATGGACTATAAATGTTTAATAACAAGTGAATCAGTTGGATCTGGACACCCTGATAAAATATGTGATCAAATTAGTGATGCTGTTTTAGATGCTTGTTTAAGTAAAGATGTTAATGCAAAAGTTGCTTGTGAAGTTTTTGCTAGCAATAGATTAATTGTTATTGGCGGTGAAATTACAACTTCTACTTATGTTGATGTTGTGAAAGAGGCGTGAAATGTTTTACAACCTCTTGGATATAACGAGAATGATTTTACCATTATTTCAAATGTAAATAGTCAAAGTGCAGATATTAATCAAGCGGTAGTGAAAACTGATGGATTAATTGGGGCTGGTGATCAAGGGATTGTATTTGGTTATGCAACTAATGAAACTCCATCATATATGCCATTACCGATAGTTTTGGCACACGAATTAGTTAGATTAGCAAATGAATTAAGGATCAACAACTCATTTAAATGAGCTCTTGCAGATATGAAATCACAAGTTACAATTGACTACTCAGATATTAAAAATCTCAAAATTGATACCATGTTAATGAGTATTCAACATTCAAACTCTTATGATGAAGAAGAATTCAATAAATTTGTTAAAAATAATATAATGCAAGCTATTGCTAAAAAATATAATCTAAATAATGATTTTAAAATGATAGTTAATCCATCTGGTAGATTTGTTATTGGCGGACCGATTGGTGATACAGGTTTAACTGGAAGGAAAATAATAGTTGATACATACGGTGGTATTTCTAGACATGGAGGAGGAGCTTTTAGTGGTAAAGATCCTTCAAAAGTTGATAGAAGTGGTGCTTACTATGCAAGGTATATAGCAAAAAATATTGTTGCCGCTAAATTGGCGGATAGATGTGAATTGCAAATTGCATATGGGATAGGAATTCCAAAACCAATTGCTATTTATATTGAAACCTTTAATACAAATAAATTACCAAATGAAAAAATATTAGAAGCCATCAACAATTCATTTGATATGTCAATAAGTGGAATGATTAAAGCGTTGGATTTATACAAACCTCAATATAAAAAATTGGCGACATTTGGCCATATGGGAAGAGAAGATCTTTCTGTTGCATGAGAAAAACTCGATAAAGTTGAAGAGTTATCCCAATATCTAAATTAATTTTTCTTTAAAATGGTACTTACATATTTCAGCATCTGAAAAGATATTGAATAATTTTAAGTACGAACGATCAAAATCTCATTCGTTATTCATGATTTTATATTGGTATTTATCACATACTTGAATAAGAAAATCATCAAAATTATCACATGTTTTAAAACTGAAAAAAGTATCCATTTGACTTTTATAATTTTCATAAAAATAAGAATGACAATATTTAATAACATCATGCATTGGTAAAATATTTTTGCTAATACAATTAATTATTGCTAATTTATATCCATCTTCAATATTCTCTATTTTTTTAACTAATACACCAGGTGTATCTATTAAAAAGAAGTTATCATTAATTTTTCTAGTAGCTTGGTTTTTAGTTACACCAGCTCTATTTTCAACTTTTAAAACTTTTTTAGGTGCTAAAAAATTAATTAAAGAAGATTTTCCAACATTTGGAATACCAATAACCATAACTAAGAATTGCGAGATTAGTAACCCTTTTCTTTTTTGTCTTTCAATTTTTGCAGATAACTTATCATTGATAGCATTAATGATTATTTTCTTAAAAGAAGGGTCTTTGATACTCCCAAAAAGAATATCTGGAAATTCACTCACCTTAATATCTGATATATCTTTTTTTAAAGCTATTTTTAAAATTGGCTTTTGATTCGCGATTCTATTAAGTTCTTGATTTGTGGACTGAATTGGTGCTCTAGCATCCAATACTTCAATGATTAAATCTACATTTTGCAACTGCTTGATAATTTCATCAGTTGCTTTTTTCATATGACCAGGGAATCAATTAATTTTATTTACATGTTCAGACATAAATTAAAATGGCATTCCTCCACCAGCACCAAAAGGATTTTTACCTGATTTCATTTTAGATCCAATATCTGTCATTTTTTTATTTGTATCTTCTCATGTTTTTAATAATTTATTAAGTTCATCAGGCTTTCTTCCAGAACCTTTAATGATTCTGTTTCTACGGTTAGAATCTCTTCTAATAATTTTTGGATTTCTTCTTTCTTTTAAAGTCATTGAATTCATTAAGACCTTCATTGATTTCATTTTTTGTTCTATTTCATGCTCTTTATCACTAGATATTTTGTTTTGCAATCCTGGTATCATGCCAGCAATTCCACCAATTGATCCCATATTTGAAATTTGTTCCATTTGACTTAGTAAATCTTCAAGGTCCATTTTTCCAGATAACATTCTTTGGAATTGACCTCTCATCTTTTTCTCATCAATATTATCAACTGCTTTTTCAGCAAGTGTCATAATATCACCAAGACCAAGAATTCTATCGGCAATTCTTTCTGGATAAAATAAATCTAAACCACTAACTTTTTCGCCAACCCCTGTAAATTTAATTGGCAAATTCAAAATAGAAGCTAATGATAATGCAGCACCACCTCTTGCATCTGAATCTAATTTGGTAATAATAACACCAGTTAATTTTAAGTAACTATCAAACTCTTTGGCAACATTAATAATATCTTGACCTGACATAGCATCAACAACTAAGATAATTTCATCAGGGTTTAATGATTTTTTAACTTCAACTAATTCTTTCATCAACTCTACATTTGTTTGCAAACGCCCAGCTGTATCAACGATTATTACATCGTTAGATTCACTATCAGCAATGTCTAGTGCTTCTTTAACAGTTTTTTCAGGAGATTGTACACCTTTTTCATAAAAGTCTGATTTAATGTCATTTGCTAATTGATGAAGTTGATCAATAGCGGCTGGACGATAAATATCACAAGCAACAAGTAATGGCTTTTTAGAATACTTTTGTTGAGCATGATATGCTAATTTGGCACAAGTAGTTGTTTTACCAGAACCTTGCAAACCAACCATCATTATTTTTGTTCTTTTCTTTTCGAAATTAATTGATTTTTGTTCTTTTCCTAAAATTTCAATTAATTCTTCTTTGATGATATTTAATAAGAAATCACTTGGAGAAATTTCTTTATCCAATATTTGACCGATTGATTTTTCTTTTACTTTGTTAATGAAGTTTTTAACAACTAATAAATTAACGTCAGCATCAAGTAAAGAAATTCTAATTTCCTTTAGGACCTCTTTAATATCCTCTTCTTGAATTGTTGAATTATTTAATTTTTTACCCATTGTTTTAGCAACAATGGAGCTAATTGCAGATTTAAAAAACATATTTAGACATCCTTAATAAAATATAATATATTATATAATTAATAATAATTATACTTTATTGGTTTAATATACATATATGAATAAAATTGAAATTGAAAAATTATGAAAAAATTTAATCGATACTTTGCAACCATTATTTACTAATGGGAATATTTTTGAGAGTTGTATTTTACCTTCAAAAGTATCAAAAGTATCTGATAATAATATTTATATCACCGTACCTTCAATCTTTGCTAAAAGTATTTTTGCAAATGATTGCAAAGAAAATATAGAAGAATATTTTCAGAAAGTAGTTAATAAAAAATTTAATTGTTTTTTTATTCTACCAGATGAAAAATCTATAAATAACTTAGATAGCGAAATTATTTCCAGTAATAAATTAACATCAAATTTTAATGATGGTTTAATAAAAGATTTCACTCTTGATAATTTTGTTGTTGGAGAATTCAACAAGAGTGCTTACAGTGCAGTGTGTGCTATTTCTAAAAGTTTAGGAAAAATCTATAATCCACTCTTTATTTATGGATCTACTGGACTAGGGAAAACTCACCTTATAATGGCACTTGGAAATATGTATGTTTCAAGCCATCCGGACAGGAGAGTGAAATATATTGATACTAATGATTTCACAAGAGATGTCTTTGCAGCCTTATCAAAAGGAAGCGCCTTTGTTGAGGATTTGAAAATGCAATATGCTTCAGTTGATTTATTGCTGATTGATGATATCCAATATTTAGCAGGTAAAGAGAAAACTAATGAAATATTCTTTAACATATTTAATAGCCTTATAAGAAACAATAAGCAAATAGTAATAACATCTGATAAGAGTCCTGAACAACTAGACTCACTTGAGGAAAGAATGGTTAGTAGATATAATAGTGGTTTAACATTAAAGATTGAACAACCAGAATCTGATGTTTTAAAAAGAATTGTAACAAATAGAGTTAAAGAAGAAAACTCTAATTTCATTTTTCAAAATGAAGCAATTGATGAAATCGTTAAATACTATAATAATGATGTAAGAAAATTAATTGGTATCCTGAATAAAATTAGCTTTTATGCAATTCAAAATCTAAGTGTTGATGAAATCATTACAAAAGACTTTGTATTAAAATTTTTGAATGATACTTCACCGCAAATAATCAGCGGAATTGATTTTAATCCTGATTTAGTTATCTCCACTGTTTGTAGATGATACGGTGTAAAAGAAGACCTTGTTAGAGGTAAATCTAGAATTAAAAATTTAACAACAGTAAGGCATGTTTGTATGTACATTTTAAGAAAAAAATATAATATGCCATTAGCCGACATTGGATCTCATTTCTCAAATAGAGATCATACAACTGTTATGAATGCTGTGGATAATGTATCGAAATTAATTGAAAAAGATGAAACTCTTAAAAAATATATTGAAGAGAGCGTTAATAAAATTTAATTATGTTTAAAAAGTTATATAACTAAATTTTTATTAAAAATGTTAAAATATAGTAATTATCAATATTTAAAAGGAATAAGATGCAAGCTACAATTTTAAAACAAATGCCTGTAATTGAAGAGGCAGTTGAACAAAATCAACCAATTATAGAAGAAACTGAAAAAAGTTCTATTGAACAAAATTCTCAAGATTTAACTAAAGAAGAAAATACTAGTGTTGTAAATATTGGGAATGAAATTGAATTATCATCTGAGAATGAAGTTTCTAAAATAGAAAGTTCAAATGAAGTTAAATATGATTTATTTTATGATATACCAACTTCAAAAGCTTTCCCTTCTGTTAGAGAACTTATCTTGAAGAATTTCAATATTGAAGAAGATTACATAATAAGAGAAGGCAATAGAGAAGTTATTTATAGCCCATATGGATACGAAAAAATAACGATTAGATATGTTAGTAATAATTCATGCTTAATAAATCTGCAAGTATTTGATGAAAAAAATAACTCAATTATCGCAGGTAATCAAATGCACTTAATAAGAAATATAAAAATTTTCACAAATGATATAATCAAAACAGTGAACTCGATTATTCAAGAAAATAAAAATTGAAAATTATCTCCTAAATAATAAAAAGACAGACTTAAAATAAAGTCTGTCTTTTTATTATTTAATTTCATTTGAGATGCATTCTTTTATTTTTTGATTTTCATCCATTTTATTTTTGTATATAGCTTCACTAATAGGGATTGATAAATCTGTAATAATTGTAGTTCCAATTCCAGCATTGCAAATATCAATGGCAGATTCGATAACACAAATATCTTTGACTAATCCACATAAATATACTTCATTAATATTTTCATCATTAAGATAATTTAATATTTTAGGTTTTTTTTCATTATTAAAAATAGAGAAAGAATCTTGATTTAACTCTTGAGCTTTTAAAATATCTAAATCAGATTTAATCATATTTAACGGAGCCATTAATTCGAATCCATTTGTATTAATAATACAATGTGGCCCTCACTCTGCAAAAGAACAATGCTTTTCAGGGTGGGCATCTTTTGAAAAAATTATCTTATATAAAGTTCTATCTAATCTATTGATAAAATTATAAATATTATTTGCCAGTAATTTTGCTCCTGGTACTTTTATTGCACCATCATCAGAAAAATCATTTTGACAATCAACTACTATTATTGCTTTCATATTAATATTATATATCAAAGCTTGATATGCATGCTATTAATAAAATGATGACATGCTTCAATGAAAAAATTTATTAGAGAAATTAATATTGCTAATGATTTCTCTGACATTATCATTGATATCATTATTAAAAAACACTTTACTACATAATGAAAGTAAAGTGTTTTTTAATATTGAATAATAAATATTTAACTTTTAATAATTATTGATTTTTTAATTTGAAAGAAAATAAAGATCATGGTCTTAAAAATTCTAATAAAAATAATTCATGGTCAACAATTTTAGCAACAACATTTTTTCTGTGTGTATTATCTGCATGTTCCATTTTAGTTAAATGAAGTTCACCTTTGTATTGTCCGAAATTATCATTACCAATACAAATATCACCTTCTTCAATTAATTGTTTGTGAGAGTGTGGCTTGAAAGATTCATCCTTATATTTAATTCTACTTTGAGTAGATCTAATTAAATAATCTGATTGATCACCTCTATTGAAATGAACTTCGTCAAGAACGATTTTCTTTTCAATTTCTGTAGCTTTATCATTGAATTCAATTTCAAAGCTAGGTGATTTACCAATAAGTTCTCCAACAGCTTTTAATTCCGCTTCACTTGCAAATGCATTAGCGATAATTATGTCATCAACAACATCTAATAAAAGGAAGTGCTTTACTTGAGTCGTGATAGGAAGACCTCTGTGCATTTCTAAAGTGCATAAACCATCCATTACAGGTCATGGTCCATGGTCAGCATCAGTTGAACTTACAAAAGCAGCTGATCTAATTCCATAATCCATAAATTGGTAAGATGTAGTTAAGAAATGATCAAGAGATAAACCGGAGTATTCCATAGGATAGAAATTATGACAACCTAATAATTTTTTCGAATTTGGAGCATAAGACATAATATTATCTAAATATTTAGTTCCAGCAGACATATTGATTTCAATATCTAAACCCTGAGGGTTGAAAGTCATTTTTGCTTCTTTCATTCCATCAAAACCTTCGTCAAGTCTAATTCCAGTAGCTCCCATTTCTTTGAAAAAAGAAAGGTCATCATAAGAAATTTCCAATTTACTAAAAACACTAGGAGCAATATCAAGAACAACTTCCATCCCTAATGAAGTTGCATGAGTTAAAATTTCTACAAATTCTTTTTTAATATTCTCTTTAGTATCATTAACAGATAACAAACAACTAAATACTCTTTTAAAACCATATTTAGCAGCTAGTGATAAATATTTTAGAATATCCTGTTTATTTTCTTTTTCTGGATATATTGAAACACCTAACATTATTTAGACTTCATTTCTTTGTGTAAATCAATTATCTCATCAGCTAAAATCATTAATGTTTGAGTACAAAGCATTTGATCTTCAGCATGCATAAATAATAAAGGTATTCTAATTTCAACACCTTGAGCTTCTTTTTGAATTAATTCAGCATGTTGTTTTTCAGCTTCTATTAAATTTTTATGAGCAGAACTCATCTTTTCTTTCGCTTCATCGAATTTTCCAACTTTGGCTGCATAAATAGCCTCCATAGCGTCAGATTTAGCACAACCTGCAAAAGTAATTATTTGAAAGCTTAATTCAGCTAATTTTTCATATGTATAAGACATAAATTCTCCTTAAAATATACATTTATATTTTAAACTAAATATATGAATAAAACTACATATATTGATAAACTCTTTCTATATTATATATATTAAATTTCCATCATTAAAAATACACAAAAAAAGAAATTTTTAATAAATTAGCAAAAAAGTTGTGAGATTGCTAATTTTTGATATAAAATATTTTATAGAAATTTGAAAAGGAGAATAATTATGGCAAAAAATATTATTTTAGGTATTGATTTAGGTACCACTAACTCTTGTGTTGCGATTATGGATGGAAAGCAACCTAAAGTTTTAGAGAACCCAGAAGGTAAAAGAACTACACCTTCAATCGTTTCGTTTAAGAATGATGAAATATTAGTTGGTGATGTTGCAAAACGTCAAATGATAACTAATTTAAACACAATCGCTTCAGTGAAACGTTTAATGGGAACTGGCGAAAAAGTTAAGGTGAAAGATAAAGAATATACTCCACAAGAAATTAGTGCGAAAATATTAACTTACATTAAAACTTTTGCAGAACAAAAAACTGGTCAAAAAATTAGACAAGCAGTAATTACTGTACCAGCATACTTCAATGATGCTGAACGTCAAGCAACTAAAGATGCAGGTAAAATTGCGGGATTAGAAGTTCTTAGAATTATCAACGAACCAACAGCAGCAGCACTTGCTTATGGATTAGATAAAGCTAATCAAAATGAAAAAATCTTAGTATACGATCTAGGTGGAGGAACATTTGATGTTTCTATTCTTGAGATGTCTGAAGGAACATTTGAAGTTTTAGCAACTTCTGGTGATAACAGACTTGGTGGTGATGATTGAGATGAAGCTATTATTAATTGAATGCTTTCTGAATTCTCTAAAATTCATGATACAGTAGATTTATCGAAAGATAAAATGGCTATGCAAAGATTAAAAGATGCAGCTGAGAAATCAAAAATTGAATTATCAGGCTCGTCAGCTTCACAAATTATGCTGCCTTTCCTATCAATGGATGCAAATGGTCCAATTAACTTTGAAATCGAATTAACTAGAGCTAAATTTGAATCATTAACAAAAGACTTATTAGAAAGAACTATTAAACCAGTTGAAGATGCAATTAAACAATCAAAACTTGAAAAATCAAAAATTGATAAAGTTTTATTAGTTGGTGGTTCAACTAGAATGCCAGCAGTTCAAGAATTAGTTAAAAAATTAACTGGTAAAGAACTAAATAGAACAATTAACCCTGATGAAGTTGTTGCATTAGGAGCAGCTATTCAAGGTGGTGTTCTTTCTGGTGAGGTAGAAGATATCTTGTTATTAGACGTTACCCCATTAACGTTATCTATCGAAACTCTTGGTGGAGTAGCTACACCTTTAATTAAAAGAAATACTACTATTCCAGTTTCAAAATCACAAATTTTTTCAACTGCAGTAGACAATCAACCATCAGTTGAAATTAAAGTTGTTC
>JBOFSS010000033.1:0-3204 GCA_051651665.1 Mycoplasma sp. | reverse complement strand
GTTACTTTTGCATCAATTTCTAAATAATCTAAAATAGAATGAGTTACTCAACCATCGGATTTACGACCAAAGGCCAATCCTTCTGTTTCGGTTTGAGATAAACCATCTACTAAATAATATTTTAATGCTATATGAATATTTTCAAATGATATCTTATCAGATATATTTTTGAAGTGTTTTATATTTTGGGTTATTTTACTCTTATGAAGAATTTTCTTTTCAAAGTTTTGTTTATCTTTAATTTCCGCATCTCAAATAATCTTTAATTCATTTTCTTTGGATTTTATTTTTAGATCATAACTAGAAAAATCTCATAACCCATTAGTTTTAGAATAGATATCATTAGCCCGTTTTTCAATTTCACTTAAATTTCAATCTGGTAAATCTAAGAAGTACTTATTTAATATAAAGTTATCTCTTTTCTTTAAAAGATCTTTTTTAACACTAAATATTTCGTTTGATAATTCAGGATTGTAAGAAGTTAAAGTTAAGTTTCCAATAGTATGCATCTTATTTTCAACCATCAATAGATCTTCATTATATCCGTTCTCAATTCATTTTACATACTTTTGAGGTAAAACGTGTTCAACTGTAAAATCAGTTAATTCATAAGTTTCTTTAGCAATACTTGAAGCTAATCTTCAAATAAACATTTTAACATCATTACTTGATAATAAATACACTTTAGTACTATGCATACCTTCTTCGAATTCTTTAAGAGTAGGCATTTTGTATGTAGCTTCTTTAATAGCATTATTAGGGACGTAATATATTAAATAATATAAAAGTACATCATATGGCAATATGTCAGTATCCATTTTTTTACATAGAGCAGGTATATATCTTGTAATATTTTTCTCACTTGCACCTTGAAAAAATCTTCTAAATTTATAAGCCTCTAAAATTAATAAAGCTTTTGAGATGACATCTAATTGAGGTTCAATTATTTGCCCTTCACGGAATTTCGTATTTTTAATAAAAATATCAATCAATAAAACTAAGTAAGTATTTAATGAAGAAGTGATAGTTGTTAATGGACCATTTAAAGTTTTGTACTTTGTTATGAATTCATTATTTTTGAATAGTTTGTAATAAGATGCAAATTTAAAGAATTCATTAAATAAAGACTCTGGACAAACGTCTATATCCAATAGTAATAATTTAAAAGATTCATACAACTTTCTCTCGTCTGTATTGATTAAAGATCCAGTTTTATATGAGATAAAGTATCTGATTAATTCATTATACGCTTTATCTGTTGATATATAACTAACCACAGAATGAAGTAACTCTAATTTATAGTTAATGTTATTTTCAACTGTATCTGAATCAAGATTATCTCTATGATATTTTTCAGTTAATTCAGAAAACAAAAGATTCTTAACTAAATCATATGCAGTTAATCTTTTACCAGTTGAGTTGATTTGAGCGAAAAGCGTGTGCTCATCAACATCAGCATCTAAACAAACCTCTGCAACGATAACTTTAGTGAATTGATTTCAAAAATCAGTTAATGAATATTTTATTTTATCTATTCAACTTTTTATAAAAACATAGTTTTTATAATAGTTTGATTCTTTGACATTATCACCACATAAACTTATTTCACCTTTTACAATTTTATGTAGTATTTTCCCGTCTTTAAAGTTACTTGAAGAGAAGTTAAAATAATTCATTAAGAACTCTATTTTACCTTGAATTTCTGAATCAAGAATCTCTTTATTTTCATAAATCACCCTTAAGATTAGTCAAAATGTAGATATTCTTTGTTGACCATCGATAATGCTCTTGCCAGATCCTTTATTTTTAAGCACTATACTTCCGATGTAGTAGTTTTTTGTTTTTGATGCATAAACATCTTCAAGAAGCTCTGAAACCTCTTTATTTGTTCAATTATAATCCCTTTGATAAAAAGGGACAAATAATTTAATGTTATTTTGTAAAAATTCTTCTATATTTTTTTTAGTTATATCCATATAATACAGTATAGCAGCATTTGCATTTTAATGAATTTATTTTAAAAAATGTTAGTCATTTTATATATTTATTAATAACTATATTTTTAAATTATAACAATCACCAATTATTGTTATTCAAATCATGTATTGTTATTTATTTTCCAAAAATTTTGAATAATGATATTGCATATATTCTTTTCTTTTTTCTGAAAGTTCTAATTTGTTGTTAATGATAATTTTATGAAGTATTTCAACATCTTTATCAGATATTTTATTTGATAGTTCTAAAAATCCTTCATTATTAAAAGAGAGTAAAAATTCATCAAACAATGAGTCTATGATACTTGATAATAGTAATCCGTTTTCAGAATCATCAGCTTCATTGCCATTACACTCACAATACCTCTTTATATGACTTGCTATTAGCAAGTTTCTGTTACTAAGGCCAGTAATGGGGCAACTTTCAAATTCAGACTCTAAATCAGATCTGAATTTAGATTGATTTAATCGACATTTAGATAAATATAGCTTTTCTTTCTTTTCTTTTTCTTCTTCTGTTAATACATGATCATCTTCATTGATATAGTTAATGCATTCATCTACTATAGATAAATAATCTTTTCCTATGGAAACGTTACCTGAGTATACTATTGCAAAATTTTTGCTACATGTAATTAATCATTCATTAAAAAGCTTATTATTATCACTTGATAAAATTAATCTGTTATTAGTGTTGTACTTTTTGTTATCGTAATAAATAAAATAAGGTTTTATGTTAGGTTTTATTTCAGTATTTTTAATTTTTACATTACTTAATAAAGAATGATTGTCACATTTTGAAGATAGTTGACCTCTAAATATGTCTTGTTTTGTTTTTATTTTAATAGCGGTACTTTGTCAATTGTGTTCATTAGTTATATTTAAATTATCCGATCAATTATAGTTAATTGCATAATTAGAATTGTCAAATTTATATTTACTAAGAATATAATAATAAAATTTAACATCATTAATTTCTTCAAATAAGCATTCTATGAATTGGTATCTACCAATGAAAATACAATTATTTGAATCATTTTTTTTAAAAACATATATTAATTTATCTTTTGCATTACATTGCATCAAGGTAGAATTAAACAAATGTTTTAATGGATCATTCATTTTTAACTTAGTGAATATATAACACTTTATAAAAGGTTGCTTTTCATTTATTAAGTTATTAAGGTTTTTGCATTTTCATGTACCA
>JBOFSS010000032.1:0-25344 GCA_051651665.1 Mycoplasma sp. | reverse complement strand
CATATGTTTAAAATTAAGAGAGATTTAGAAGTTGGGATGAAGGTTGGCTTGAATGTTAAAAATACTCATGCTGACTATGAAATTACAGATTTAGATTCTGCAAAAAAATACTTATCAGTAAAATGAGAAGTTGAAAATGACTTATATAATTTAGAATTTGAAGTAAAAAAATTCGGATCTAAACATTCTATTATTAAATTTAGACAATATTTGAAAAGAGATAAAACATTTTTCGGTCTTGCTGATTATGCTGGTCTTGTTATTTACAGAAGATCATTTAAACAAAATATGAAAGCATTTGTTTCTCATATTAAATATTTACAAGCTGGTGATTTTGAACCAAGGACAATTTCACATGTTGTTAGAAAAAAACTCGAAGGTTTCTCGACACAGGATATTTTTCAATACCTTTATAAAGCATTCAAACAATTATATAAAATTAAAGGTGAAGTAACATCTGGATACAGATTTAAGTTTGCAAATGAAGAAGCCTTATTAAAATATAGAGTTGATGAAATGGATTCTGAAGAAAGAAGAATTTCTTTATCATGAGAGAATTTAGAAATTCAAAATGAAATTATTCTTGCCATTGTAGAAGAAAATGGAGCACAATACATTAAAGCAGAAAGAAAAATGACTTGTAGTCCTGAATTATTTAAAATTTATGGCAAAGGAAAATTAAGAACATATAGATCTGTATTTAATGAAAATGTTAAAGATTTACACAAATATATGAATTACTTAAAAAATGGTAATGCAGAACTTGAAATTAAAAAAGAAGATCAAAGTATAAACCTCGAAATAGAGGATAAAAAAGAAGCTGTTAAAAAAACAACTTCTAAATCTTCTTCTAAAAAAAATAAGAAAAAAGGTTAGTCTTTTACAACTACACCTTTAATTTTTAAACATGAAATAATCGAATCAGTAATCCCTTGTATGCCAAATCCAGAATCTTTAACTCCGAAAAATGGTAATATATCAGGGCCTCTTGATGATGATTTATTAATATTAATAGTGCCGGCTTCAATTTTGGTGGCCATTTTTCTAGCATTCTCAATATCATTTGTAAATATTGAAGCTTGTAATCCATAAACAGAATCATTTGCCAATTCAATTGCCTCTTCTTCTGTTTGAAATGTAATTACTGGAATGATTGGGCCGAAAGGTTCTTCTGATCATATCAACATATTTTGTGTTACTTCACTCACAACAACAGGTCATAATAAATTTCCTGAATGTTTTATTTCCTGATTTAGTTTAGCTTTTTTACTAACTGCGTCTTTTAATAACTCTAAATTAAAATTAAGAGATTTTTGGCTAATCAATGGGATTATAGTTACATTTTCATCAAATGGAGTACCAACTATAAACTCATTAACAATAGAATTCAATTTTTCTAAAAAATCTTTTGCAATTGATTTATGAACTATTATTCTCTTAATTGCAGTACATCTTTGACCACTGAAATTAAATGCTCCAACAGCTATGTCTTTTGCAGCTTTTCCAATGTCAGCATCACTCATAATAATTGCTGGGTCTTTGCCACCATTTTCAAGTATCATTGGTATCATCACTTGTTCCTTTGCAATTCTTTTAGCAATTCCGGTACTTCCAGTGAATGAAATTAATTTGATTAATGGACTTTGAAGAATATAGTCTCCTATTTCACTACCAGCTCCAGTCACAAGATTTATAATTCCGTTATCAATTCCTAAATCATGTACAAATTGAATGAATTTAGAAGTTACTAATGATCCAGAACTCGGCGATTTAATTACCATTGTATTTCCAGAAATAATTGCCGGAGCTAACTTTGCAACAAGCAAATTTATTGGGTAGTTAAATGGCGTGATTGCTAATACAATTCCAATTGGTTCATAATTATAGATAGCGTTTAATCCAGGTACATTCAATTCTTCGGATGAAAAAGTTCTAGGGTTATTAATAATATTTTTATATTCAACAATTGTTTGTTTAATGTATTCAACACTTCGGTCAATTTCTGCAAGCGAGTCTTTATATGGTTTAGCCACTTCATCAGATAAAAGTTTTGCTAACTCTTCTCTATTGTCTGAAAGAGCTTTCATCACCTTTGAAAGAATTTCTTCTCTATGTTCTAATTTAGTATTTTTGAATTTAATAAAAGCTCTATGTGCTGCATCAAAAGCTTCGTCAATATCTAGTTTTGCGCAACTTGAAATAGTGCCTAATAGTAAACCTGTTGAAGGATTATAAATTTCTAATTGTTTTGTAGTTTTTACGGGTTTACCGTTTATAAATGATGTTAACTTCATTATGGCTCCTTGCATTAATATTTTATTTTAAACTAATATTTTGAAAAAACGATATTTTAAACATCATTTTGATATATATAATATACCTTAATTTATGGTATAATTAATTGAATTAATTTTTTAAGGATGATTTTATCAATGAAACAACAAAAAGAGAATATAAAGTCTGACAATGAAAATTGTGTTGATATAATCTCTGAAACATTCAACATTAATATACTAAAAGAAGGTAAGACTAAAAAAGGGTTACCTAAAATGTTTGTAGAAAATGTTGAAATTAGAGTTGAAACTCCTACAAAAAAAGAATTTGCAAAATCTAAATTCATTCCAATTGAGCAATCAACATCCATCAATGATGAAGAAATGTTCAAAGATGATGATTTGAAAATTGTTCCAAACTATGAAACAAAAATCAATCAACCTCCAAAAATTGTGATCCCCATTGAAGGAAAACAACCGGAGCAAATACCAACTGAAGATTCTAAACAAGAACTAATGATTATCTCTAGTAATTGATTTATCAAAAATGGAGAAAAAGAAATTCTAGAAACTTCAGAAAATCAAATCGAAATGGAAGAAATAATAATTCAAGAAATTATTGTAGATGACCCAGATTTTAAAGTTGTTGAAGAATTAAAAAATGAATCTAACGAAACTGACATAAAAGCCGATGAATTAATTCCAAAAAATATAGAAATAAAATCTGTTGAAGCAACTCATGTAAATGATGAACAGTATTCAACTATTAAGAGTTTATTAATCAAGAGTTTCTCAGTACTTGATGAGAAAGAGCGAAATGAAATTCTCTCATACACTGATGAAATGATTAAAAACATTATTGATAGCGGAATTATTAAATAAATATTAGTTAAACACTAAGGAGACAAAAATGAAAAACATTCACCCAAAAACAACAAACTGTAACTTTACTTGTGCTACATGTGCTAGTAAATTTGAAATCAAAACAACAATAGAAGCAGATACTTATGGTATTGATATTTGTTCAAAATGTCACCCATTCTATATTGGTAAATCTTCAAATAAACAATTAAGAGGAAAAGCTGAAAAAATGCAATCTAAATTTGAAGCTGGAAAAGCTAATCTTGGTAGCAAAAGTGAAGCTAAATCAAAAGAACGTAAAGAAAACGCAAATAAAAAATCATTAGGATCTTTATAGATTATTGATACTCAAATAAAACTAGTCTTTAGGACTAGTTTTATTTTATATACAATCCAAAAAGGGGATATTCATGGAATATAACAAACAATTATTCGCAGCACTTACGACTATTAAGAATAAATATGAACAAATGAGCAAGGAATTAGAAACTGCAGAGCTTTCGGTCGAAAGAATGACTGAGGTAAACAGACAAATTAAAACAACTTGAAAAATAGTTCAACCATTTTTAGAATATGAAAAAATCCTTCAAGAAGGAATTGATGGAGAAAAATTATTCGAAACTGAAAAAGACCAAGAGATGCTTGACCTTGCAAAAGAATTAGTTGCTAATGCAAAATCAAGAATTCCAGAATTTGAAGAAAAATTAAAAATACTTCTACTTCCATCAGATCCTAATAATGATAAAAATGTTATTATAGAAATGAGACCAGCTGCTGGTGGGGACGAAGCTTCAATTTTTGTTGCTAATTTATTTGAAACATATAAACAATATGCTGAATCTCAAAATTGAAAGATTGATATTCTAGAAATTTCTAATCAAGCTCATGGATACGATTATGTTTCTTTCCAAGTAAAAGGTGATGAAGTATATTCTAAAATGAAATTTGAATCAGGTGTTCATAGAGTTCAAAGAGTACCAGCAACTGAATCCAAAGGTAGAGTTCATACATCAACCATAACTGTGGCTGTATTACCGGAGTTAGATGATTTAGATATTAAAATTAATAAATCAGATATTAGAGAAGATACTTATAGAGCTGGTGGTGCCGGTGGGCAACATGTTAATAGAACAGAATCAGCTGTCCGTTTAACTCATCTACCTACTGGTATTGTTGCAGCATGTCAAGAAGGTAAATCACAACATGCAAATAGGGATACTGCAATGAAGGTGCTTAGATCTAAAATTTGAGAATATGAAGAAACAAAAAGAAATAGTGAATTAGCAGCCAAAAGAAAAGAACAAGTTGGTTCTGGTGAAAGAAGTGAAAAAATTAGAACTTATAATTACCCTCAAAATAGAGTTAC
Organism: Mycoplasma sp.; assembly: GCA_051651665.1. Classification (GTDB taxonomy): domain Bacteria; phylum Bacillota_I; class Bacilli_A; order Mycoplasmatales; family Mycoplasmoidaceae; genus Mycoplasma_L. The sequence continues at coordinate 20,844 of JBOFSS010000032.1, read as the reverse complement.
CGATCATAGAATTGGCTTAACTTTAACCAAACTAGATCATATAATGCAAGGTGATTTAGATGAAATCATAAATGGTTTAATTGCAGCAGAACAAAGTGAATTAATGTCTAAATTCGGAATGTAATTATGACGTATGAAGAACTTATAGAAGAATGTTGATTGAAACTCTCACAAACAAATTATAGTAAGAATTCTATACATTTACTTATTTACAATTTTGATAAACATGTAAAAAATATTATGCAATTAACTTCTTATTATAAAAATCAAGTTAGTGATGAAGTGATAGAGAAAGTTTTAAATTCAATTGATGAAATTATTGACTCAAAACCACTAACTCGAATTTTGAAGCATACATGGTTCTTGGGACAAGAATTCATTGTTAATGATAACGTTTTAATACCACGTCCAGAAACTGAATATATCACAGAAATCATTATAAAAAAATTAGAGGATATTCCTAATCTTAAAATTCTGGATTTGTGTTGTGGTTCTGGGGTTATAGGTTTAACAATAAAAAAACAAATATTAAATGCTAGTTTATCATTATCCGATATTTCAGATGATGCAATAGAAAATACAAAACAAAATGCAAAAAAATTAAATTTAGAAGTTGAAGTAATTAAATCTGATTTATTTCAATCTATCATTAATTTCAATTTTAATGTAATTGTTTGCAACCCACCATACATATCGAAAAATTACAAATTAGAAAAAAGTGTTTTGCAATATGATCCATCATTAGCATTATTCGCTGATGATGAAGGGTTGTTTTTTTATAAAAAAATTTGCGACTACTTAGTTGATACGTTGCCTAATAAATTCTTTTTAGCATTTGAGATTGGTTATAACCAAGCTCATGATTTAAAAGAAATAATAAAGAAAACTTTTGGTTGTTATCCAGAAGTCATAAAAGATCAATACAATTGTGATAGATTAGTAATATTGGACAAATTATAAAATGAAAATTACAAATTTAAACGCATCAAAAACATCTGATTTTAAAGAAATAATAAATAAGCTAGCATCAGGTATACCAGCAATAATAAAGACTGATACACAATGAGGAATTATTTGTGCTGAACAAAATCCTATATATGAACTCAAAAAAAGACCTTTAGATAAAAAGCTTATTCAATTAGTTCACAAAAATTTTAAATTCATTAATCTTAATCAAGAACAAAAATTATTTTTAGATGAGATATGGCCTGGCAAAGTTACAATTATTCACAATTCTATTTCATATAGACGAACTGGTTCTAATTCACTTAATGAAATTGTAGATTCATTATCTATCAACTTATATTCATCAAGTGCAAATTTATCAAACAAAGAAGTTATCACTTCATTTGAAGATGCAAAAAAAATATTTGAACTATTTGATGATGAAGTTTTATTTATATCAACAAATGAAGACTATGAAAATTATGAATATTCAACTATAATTGATATTGATAATTGAACTATCATAAGAGAAGGTTCAAATTTAGAAATTGTCAAAAAATTAATAAAAAAGAATAAGGATAATTATGGGAAATAATCTGTCAACAATAGTATTAGCTTCTGATCATTCAGGAATTGAAACCAAGGAAGCGCTAATTAATCATTTAAATGGTAAATACAAATTAATCGATTTAGGTCCAAATAATATAGGGGAAAGTGTTAATTATGCTGATTACGGTATAGCATGTGCAAAAAAAGCAGTTGAATTAAACTGTCTTGGAATTGTAATATGTGGAACAGGTGTTGGAATTTCCATTGCTTGTAATAAAGTTGAGGGAGCTAGATGTGCACTTCTCTATAATAACGAAGTTGCAAAACTATCAAAAGAACATAATGACGCAAATGTCATCGCCTTTGGAGCAAGACAGTTTAAAATAGATGATATCATTACTATGTTAGATATATTCCTTGAAACAGAATTTGAATCCGGGAGACATTCCGAAAGATTATCAACCATCCAAGAATTTGAAAATAAAAAGTAACTTATTGATTAAAAACATCTAAGCAAATATACGCTTAGATGTTTTTAATAATTATTTTTCAATTTAATGTTTATTTAAATAAGTCTATAATTTAGTTTTTTTCATTGTGTGTGTTTGAACGGTTACTCCATAAGAGTTCAATAGTGTTCCTGAAAAAATCATTAAAGGAGTTGTTCTAACAAGAATAATATCTTTACTAACTTCAAAATAATTATGAAGTTTTTCAATCAGTGAGTCTATAGTTGCTTGATCTAAAAGAGAATTAACAATATAAATATTTTTAATATCTTTGCCTCTAGGTTTTTGACCACCAAATCTTTCATCCAATCCTTCGATGATTTTCATTTGATTTGATTCTCATTTTTTAAAGAAACCATATTTTTTATTAGATTCTTCTGTAGCGATTAATGGGAATAATTTACTAATTCTAAGTATTTTTGCAACTAAATATGGCACTCTACCAGCTTTTATCAAACCTTGATAAACTGGGGTTGTAAACAATGTTGGAGCTGTATCATTAATTTCTTGCATTTTTGCTTCAATATATTTTTTATCAATTTCATTTCCAGATTCAATGTACTCAACTAATCACTTAAGTAGAATTTCATTATTTGCCGCTACTGAATTCGAATCGAAAACAATGAATTTGCCATCAAATAATTTTTCAACTTGTAATGCTGCACTATATTGACCACTAAATCCCTTACCTAAACTCACATAAAGGACCATATCACAGGTTTTTAAGAGTTCTTCAACTGCTTCCTGCATTATCGTTCCATTTATATAACTTGTAGCAAAAAACTCCCCTTTAGTTTCTATCATATTAGCTACCCATCTTTTTTGTTCATCAGTTTTTTCATCAACATAAACATTACCGGCATGATCACTTAAACAATTCCTTAGTAAGTGTAAATTATGCTCTTTTATAAAGTCATCTGTGACAGTTGTCATTGTATCAATTATTATTCTTATTTTTTTCATATGGTATTATTATATAATAGTTAAAACTAAACTTTATTGATTATTTTATAAAAGAGGTATATTATGGAACTTAATAAGAAAATAAATGAATTAGCAGGGCATATATTAGCCTATGTGCTTCAAAATGAATTCAACGCTAAAATAGCTAATGTTGAAATTGATGAAGGATTTTTTATTGATGTGAAAATAACTGATTGTTCACTTTCAACAAAAGATTTTCCTAAAATAGAGAAATTGATGAGCAAAATAATCTCAGGAGCTCATTTAATTACTAGTGATAAACTTACTAATGATGTTATTACTAACGATTTTCATGACAATGAATATATGAAATTTAAAATTGATAATGCAACAAATCAATTGACTTATATAAAGTTTTCTAAATATGTTTGCTTAAGTAATGAAATAATTGATATCAAATCAACTAATATTGTAAAAAACTTTAAACTTTTATCAATTGGTGGTTCTTATTGAAATGGTGATGCTAATAGTGATCATTTAATTAGAATACGTGGATTTGCAACTGAAAATAAAGTGGAATTTGATGAATACTTAAATTATTATAACGACCGTCTTGAGAGAGATCACAGAACTATTGGTAAAAACTTAGAGTTATTTACGTTTAATCATCTAGGTGGACAAGGTATGCCATTTTGATTACCTAATGGAGCTATTATTAGAAGAGAAATAAGAAACTTTTTAAGTGAACTTGAATTTAAATATGGTTTTGATACAACATACACTCCAGTACTTGGAAGTGTTGAGTTGTATAAACAATCTGGCCATTGAGACCACTATCAAGAAAATATGTTCCCGGTTATTAATGTTGATAATGAAGAGCTTGTACTTAGACCAATGACATGTCCGCATCATATTTTAGTTTATAAATCAAAACCAAGATCATATAAACAATTACCTTTAAGATTATGTGAAGAATCCATGTTACATAGATATGAATCATCAGGTGGTTTAACTGGTTTTGAAAGAGTGAGAGAGATGACAATTGAGGATGTTCATATATTTTGTACACCAGATCAATTAGAAAAGGAAGTGTTAAATTGTTATAACATTATCAAAGATGCTCACAAAGGATTAAACAATCAAATTTTCCAAGTTGACCTCTCATTACATGATCCTAATGATAAAGAGAAATTCCATCATGATGATAAAATGTGAGCAGAGGCTGAGCAATCATTAAGAAATATGTTAGATAAACACAACATTGAATATGTTGAGAAAATTGGTGAGGCAGCTTTCTATGGACCGAAAATTGATTTCCAAGTTAAAACAGTGTTGAATAGAATTATTACAATTTCAACTATTCAACTAGATTTCTTACTACCTGAAAGATTTGATATCACATATAAAGATGCTAATGGTGAACAAAAACCAACAGTTATGGTTCACTTAGGAATTATCGGTACTTTTGAAAGACTTCTTTCAATTATCCTTGAACAAACAAAAGGTGTTTTGCCTTTATGACTTGCTCCACATCAAGTGACTGTTATCCCTGTGAATAATGATATTCATAATGAATACTGTGAAGAAATAAAAACTAAATTAAGATCATCAATGATTAGATGTAATATTGACAATAGAGATGAAAGACTTTCCAAAAAAATTAGAGAAGCACAAATAGGAAAAGTGCCATATCAACTAATTATTGGAGATGATGAAGTTTCATCTAAGAAAATTGCTTATAGAAAATATGGGAAAGAAGAAACAATTATTGTTAGTGTTGAAGAATTCTTAGAATTAATAACAAAAGAAATAAAAGATAAATAACTATTTATTTAATTTTAAAATTGAATTTGCTGTTAAGATATCAACATCAGTTGTAATTTTAAAGTTATCTTTTGATCCGTTTACTAGCTTTATTGAATACCCTTTTTCTTGTGCTAATGTACAAGCGTCAGTTGTTAGTTTGACATTCCCAGAATATATATCATTCAAGACATCAAATTTAAAAGTTTGAGGCGTTTGAACATTATAGCAATAATTACGATTAATTGTTGATGTTGAAAATTTGCCATCCTCAGAAATAATTATAGTATCTTCAGTTGGTATTACTGTATTGACACAAACTTTTTCAACACAGTATTTTATATTTTCCTCAATAATATTTTTTGAAACAAACATCCTTGCAGCATCATGAGTTAAGATGGTATCTTCAGCTGAAACTATTTTAAATTCTTTAACTAAATTTATTGCATTAATAATAGAGTCATTCCTAGTTTTGCCACCACTACACATAACAACATTATCGATTAGATTGAACTTATCTAAATAATTGATTGTTTCATTTTTAAAATCTTTATTGTAAATTAAAATAATTAGATCAATAACATTTGAATTAATAAATTTCTCAATAGTGTGAATAAATATTGGTTTTTCAGATATTTCAATAAATTGTTTTGGTTTGTTAATAGAATTAATTCTACTACCAATACCAGCAGCTAATAGAAAAGCTATATTCATATTTATTCCTTTCTATAATTCATTTAATATTTGAAATTATTTATTTAAATTAAATCATAAATTATTTGATTTTATATTTTCAATTAATTAATATCTTAATACATTAGATGTGTATAATAATTAATTATGCAAACCCAATTATCAAATGTCTCGAAACAAATGCCTAGAAATACAATTGTAAATTCTATTATAGGTATTTTATTAGCATTAACAATGATTATTTTCAATTTAATTAGAACTGGTTTAACAACGAAAGCTTTTGGTGTTGATTCACTAGGTTTATTAACAATTGTAGTAGGTATTTTACCATATATAACATCAGGACATAGCGGCCTTAGCTCAATTAGTACAAGTAGACTTTATAATAGTGTCCATTTAAAAAATTATTCAGAAGCAAATCAAGAAATATCCAATATCAAACCACAGTATTATTTTTTTGGTTTTTTCTATTTGATGTTAACTATTCTAATTGCCTTTTGTTTCCCTTTTATAATATCTGGGAATGGTGTCATACATATAGAGGATACACATACCAACATTCAATGGTATGAATCAACTCTATTCATTCTAGCTAATGCTGTTGAATTATTTTCGTCTTATTTCATAATCCCCGTTTCTGTTATTCTACTTTTCATTTCTAAAAAATCATATATTGTAAATTTATATAGCATCATATTTACTATCTTATTAAATGGAATCATATTCTTAATATTTGGTCTAGTTATTAATAATGTCATCGATTTATCATTTATTCAAATGAATATAATTATTTTTTCAATTTTAGGGACAAAAATGTTTTTTGTTTTATTTTGTTTATATTTTTATAGAAGAAAATTATTTGGATGATATAAGAAACAAAAACCAAGTTCTTATGTCTTAAAAAAAGATACTCTCAGAGCTGTTGCTAGCCAATATCTAAATCAATTCGGAACTGATATAATTGCAGTTTTATTTATGGTCTATGCAATCGTTAATCCTCTAGATCAACACTCTCCAGAAGTATTTGATAATATAGAAACTTATCATGCTGGTGATAATCATGGTGCCAATACAGCTTCTAATTTTGTACCATCAGCTATTTATTCAACATACTTAATGCTTTTAGTTAGTGCAAGAGAAATTGTTCACTCTATTATTGACGCAGCAATTCCTTCTGTTGCAGAGCATGCAACATATAATGATAAAAATATAAGTAAGCACATGTTCCATAGATATCAAGTACTCACATTATTTATCGCAATCTTTACAACTTCAACATATATTTTCATTGGTGGAATAGCCCAATCATTATTCTTGCATGACATGTCCCATGGGAATGGCATTAATAACCACATAAACATTTATTTAATTTCATTATTATGATTACCAATAATTATTGATATTTTTAGTGATATGTATAAACACCTTTTACCAATCTTTAAAGAATTTAAATTACTTTTTAGAGTTTCTCTTTATAAATCTATTTCTAATACAATTATTTTATCAATTATTTCATTGATTTTATTCTTTACAACTGAAGGAGTATTCCTAATGAATGGGATATTTATAACTATCATTTGTTCATCCATAATTTCCAACTTTATAAGTTACATTATTCTTAAGAAATATATAGATAAAAGGATTACAAAAGACAGTTGTGTAGATATTACAAAATCATCCATATTATCTTTAGGTTGAATTTTTATCTCTATTATAATAATGCTTCCAATATATCTAATTTTTCAAGAAGATTTATCTCATATAATTGATTTAATTGGAATTTATGGAGTGATTGGAATTTCTGTTGCAATATTATTATTAAATTTCTTCTTATCACTATTCTGAATTTGAATATTTAGAAGAGACGATTTCAATTTTTATTATAAAAACGCCTTTAAGGAAAGTTCTGATATTTTAATAGCTGAGTAATTATTTTAAATGGAAGAAATATCTATTAGTTCATTTGTTATCTTTGTTATAACTTAAAAATGAGAAACTATAATTAGAAATTTCATTAACTTGATTATTATCATCAATTATATAAATTGGTTCAGATCCTTTATATAACAAGACATCATATTTAACTTCTTCAGAAGAAATTCCAGGGTTAGCTTCTATATAACTTATATCACTGCATTGATATAGATTTTTATAAAGATATGAATTTGTCAAATCTTTTAAAATGGAATCTTCTTCATCATTTCAAGACAAAAGAATTAATCTCAGTGTCGTTTCATCAAGTTGTAGAAAGTCTTCAAGATTTCATTTTGTATCATTTACAAAAGCACTTAATAAAGTATAAAGATTATATTTATTTTTAAACTGAAATCCAGATTTTGAAAGTTCTTTGAATCTTGCAAAAATTTTTCTCATCAAGAATTCATAACACATAACCTTCTTATTACAATATATTTGTTTGAACATTTGTCATCTTGAAAATAAAACATCTTCAATTGCCCCTATTGCCTTGATATTGAAAACTAATTCATTATCGCTTAATGAAGCTCATTTCAATATTATTCCTGCATCAATATTCCCATAATTCGCGCCAACAAAAAGACTATCACGCATCAAGTAGTCTAATCTATCTGCGTCAATCTGACTACTAATGATTTGTCAGTAAAATTTAACTTCATGTTTCTTAGTCAAAATATTGATAACATCTTTGATGCTGATGCCATATTTATTTAGAACCTGATTAACTTCAGTTTTGTTATTTTCAATAATAGCAATTGTAAAATCTTCATGATTAACATTTGTATAGTATTCAAAACAGTGACTTCTTGGACCATGACCTAAATCATGCAATAAAGCAGCAGTTAAGATGGCTTGTTCATCCTTTTTAGGTATTTGATGGTCAATCCCCATCAAAAATCTTTTAGCATTAAAATACACACCTAATGAATGACTGTATCTTGAATGAGTGGCACCAAAAAAGACGTTATGACATTCACCTAACTGATAAATGTTTCTAAGTCTTTTGAATTCTCTAGTTTCTAAAAGTTCGTAAATAAATATATCACTTTCAGAAATTTCAATCTCACCATATACCGGATCCTTAATGAATTTATATATATTTTTTTTAACTAACATTAAATTTTTAATTCCTTTGTAATTAAGTTGACATTTGAAATAATTTTTTCTTTACCTAATAAATATAAAGTTTTTGCAAGTTCTGGACCATGAGATTTTGTAGTACAAAGTATTCTAATTGGCATAAATAAGTCTTTGCCTTTTAATCCTGTATTATTTTTTAAATGATCTATCATCTGCTTGAAAGTAGATTCATCATTAACATCATTTGAGTTTATATATTCGATAATCATTGGTGATATCACTTTGTAAGCTTCGATTGATTCTTTTGCTTCGTCAATTAATTCTTTACTAATGTTGTTATTGAATAGATCTTCTATAAGTGAGTCAATTTCTCCGGCATAGGATAACTGCGGTTTAAAAAGAAGTATTACATCTTCTTTATGTTTAAGGTATATTTCATTGGTAGATTTGACAAAGGGATTAACAAATTCTAAGAATTGATTATTATCCATTTTTTTAAAATGTTGATTTCCTAATCAATTCATTTTAGTGATATCAAACTTTGCTGGAGATTTTCCTACATTAGCAAGATCAAATTTTGATGCCATCTCGTCTAAAGTCATAACTTCTTTATTGTCATTCGGAACTCATCCAAGTAAAGCTAAAAAATTGACAACTGCAATAGGTAGATAACCCATTTCATTATAATCACTAATAAATTGTTTTAATCCAGTATCTCTTTTTGAGAGTTTTTTACCAGAGTCATTAATAATTACAGATAAATGACCATAGTTGATATCTTTCTTGTCAAAACCTAAAGCTTCTTTAATGGCAATTTGGTATGGTGTATTAGAGATGTGTTCTTCTCCTCTAAGGACATGTGTTATATCCATATCGTAGTCATCTACAACAACAGCAAAATTATACATAGCTATTTTATTTGATTTAAGAATAACTGGATCAGTTAGAGCAGAAGAAGGAACAGAGATTTCTCCCCTTACAAGATCTTTTCAAGAATAGTCATGGTTATCTTTCATTTTCAATCTTATAGTTCTAGTGACACCACTTTCTAGTTTTTCGGTGATTTCTTCTTTAGTTAATTTTAAACAAGTTCTATTATATTTAGGAGTTTGTTTATTAAGTTCTGCTAACTCTCTGTCTTTATCTAATTTCTCTTTAGAACAAAAACAGAAATATGCTTTTCCTTCTTCAACTAATTGATTCGCTAATTTTTCATAAACATCAAGCTTCTCGGATTGTTTATAAGGTCCATAATTACCAGGATTTAATGGAGATTCATTTGGACTAATGCCGAGCCATTCTATATTATCTAGTTGTGATTCAGTTCCATTCTCAACATTCCTTTCAATGTCTGTATCTTCAATACGGACAATGAAATCTCCTTCGAATCTTTTTGCGAATAAATAATTATAAAGTGCAGTTCTTGCTCCACCTATATGGAAATATCCTGTTGGACTTGGTGCATATCTAGTTCTTATTTTCATGTTAATCTCCTATAATTTCAATGAAGAATGAACCACTTCCGGTTAATATTCACTGCTCTTTTTTTATCAATCTTAAATTATTGTCATTCTCTAATGCAAATGTTTCTAAGTTATTTATAATTATACTATTTTTTAAAGTACACCAATTATTGATTATTTTATTAAAATCATTTTTTTCTAGTGTACCTTTGAATTGATCGAATGAATTAAATATTTCTGCTGTATTTGAATGTTGGTTATTTGAATGGATTATAATTTTTGGGAGAGTTAATTTAAGTTCTTTTACAATATCTCCATAATTACTAACTAATGCTAATTCATACCCTTCAATAAAGAATGGGATATCACTTCCTATATTTAAGGCAATATGTAAATAGTCTTCTTTTGATAATTTTAATTTGTATTTAGAAATTATATATTTTGCAATAGTACCAGCATCAGTACTTGAACCACCCAAACCAGCTTTTTCTGGGATATTTTTATGAACAATAAATTTATTATTTATATTAATATTAAATTTGGTTGATAAGTATTGCAAGACAAGTAAACAGTTATTATTATTGAATTCTTTTTTTACTCCGTTATCAAAGAACTCAACATTCATTTCTTCTGATTCATGAATTTCTATTAAATCAAAATAATCATAAGTCAACATAAAAATTGATTCAATACGATGCTTTAGCGAATCATCATCTTTTGTATATACATTTAAACCTATGTTAACTTTTGCATATGCCTTGATTCAATCAATATTCATTTCTATTTCTCTAATAACTCTAATAATTTAATATAATCTTCTTTTGATAGGTTTTCAGCTCTTAAATTCTCTGATCAAGATAGATCATTGAATATTTTCAAAACTTTTGCTTTATCATATACATTAGATAGATTAGATGTTAGTTTTTTTCTTCTCGCACTAAATGAAACACGCAATAACTTATCAATTGCATCAAAGTTAACATTAAAATTATTATGTTTTTTAACTGATATAAATCAAGATTCAACTTCTGGTATAGGTATGAATTCATTTTTTGATACCTTTAGTTTTACTTGTACATCAGCAAACATTGAAACTAGAATAGTGAATGAGTTGTAATTTTTAGTATTGATTTTTGCCAATAATCTCTCAGCCATTTCTTTTTGTATTAAGATATTGATTTCATCTATTGATTGAACCTTAATTAATTTTAAAATAATTTTACTTGAAATACTATAAGGAAGATTAGCCACAACTTTAACGTTAGTATATTGATGTTCGTTTAAAAGTTTGTCAATATCAACAGAAAGGATGTCATCATTAACTAATTTTATTAGTGGGAATAACTTTTTTAAGTTTTCAGATAATCTTTTATCTAGTTCAACAACAACAAGATTATCCGTAGCTTCAATAAGATACTTAGTTATTGCTCCAAGTCCCGGACCTATTTCTAAAACATTATCATCTTTTTCAACATTAGAAACTGTTACGATGTTCTTTTTAATTGCATCGTTAATTAAAAAATTTTGTCCCATTTTTTTAGAAGGGACAAAATTATTAATTTTTAGATATGATAACACATCTTTTTTATGCATTAGTTAATACCTAGTTTTGATAATTTAGAATCAAAGTTAGATTTATTTTTTCTTCTTTTCATAATAATCACATGGATTATATATGATTGTAACATTGACATTAATGCAGAGAAGAATCAATATAGACCAATACCAGTTGCTGATACAGCGGCTATAATAGCCATGAATACATTCATACCAAGCGCAATGTTTTTTGTTCTTTTCAGAGCTTTGTTATTTGCATCACCAACAGTTTTAGCACTTCTATTACGTTTAGCAGATCATTTCTGAGGAATGATCTGAGATAAGAATTGTGTAGGTACAACAATCAATAAGAAGAAAATATATGTTCATCCTTGTGTTGGTCCATTACCACCAGTAAAGTTACTGAATATTTCAGTGATTGGTGATAACCCTAAATCTCAAATATCAAATAATATAGTTGCCTTTAAAGGCCTTACAATCGTAATAACACGATAAATAATTAAGAAAATTGGAAGAGTTACAAATATTTGTTCGAATGAAGCAAACGGTTTTACATTATGTTTCTTATATAATTCTTGAGTTTCTTGTTGCTTTTTTTGTCTTGACGGCATATCTTTTGCATCTTTATACTTTGCGTTTATTTCTGCAATCTTACCTTGTATTTCGTTCATCTTTTCAGTTTGGAAAGTTGATTTAATTGAAATCAATGCTGTAACTAATTTAATAATTAAAAGGATAATAACAATTCCCATTAATCCACCTAAACCCATTGGTCAGTCTTTAGTTCATCACATGAAATATAATAAAAATTGAGCAAATGGTCAAACAAACAATGCATAGAATGGACCATAAGCCATAGTTCAATTGGCAAAAGGGAAGAAGGATCCGCTTGAACCAGGTGATAAGTCAAAGAATGGATCTCCAGTAGTTCCTGGTAAGAAACCAACTTCTAAACCATTACCAATAGTAGTACTTGTACTAACTTGGAATTCAAACATTGATTGACCACAACCATATATACCCATTGAAAATAGGAAAATGAAAATACCTATCTTTAAAAATTTCAAAAATAACTTAGTTATTTTTCAAGCTTTATTGACAGGTTTATTTTCAATCACTATATTTGAAGCGAAAGATGGCATTATTATCTTTTTAAAATCATCAGTTTTTTTAGACACCTTAATACCCCTTTCTAATTTTTTTAAAAAAGTTCGAGACTTCTTCATTTATTTCATCATACGATTTATTTTCTATTCCAGGGTTACATATAAATATAACCTTTATGTTCTCATTTGGAATATAATATTCTCTTATTGATGCGTCAATTCTTCTCTTGACTTTGTTTCTAACTACAGCTAGTTTTGAAACTTTCTTTGAAACTGATATACCGATTTGAAATAAATCGATTGTATTTCTAACAAAATATATTTTAAAAGAATGACTATAATAGCGTTTGCCCTTCTTGAGGACATTTCTAAATTCAATGTTCTTTAAAACTCTATTTTGTTTTTTCAATTCTATCTCACTTCGTCAGATACTGTTAGTTTATGTCTACCTTTTAATCTTCTTCTAGCCAATAATTTTCTACCATTGCTTGTTGAAGTTTTCGATCTAAATCCGTGGACTTTCAAACGACGTCTTTTATTTGGTTGGAACGTTCTTTTCATTTTCTTACCTAATTACCTTATTATTTATATAAAACATATCAATTATACCACATAAAAATCACCCAAATACAAAAATTACTCTAATTAAAAGAATGGCGAAGACATTTATTTTTTTAAAACACTTAATAAATATAAATATTTATTGTCTTTGTTCAAATAATAATCAATAAATGATATATTCGTTATTTCTTGGTCTATATAGTTCATTTTTGTTAATTCAAAAGCTATAGTTCATGGTTCAACAACTTTATTTTCAACTAATTTATAAAAATTCTTACTAAGACAATTAATAGTATTATTTAATATTTTGTTGTCAAAATCTATGAAAGCATTTGAATATTTATCAAATAAATCATTATTACAGTTAACTACACATTTATTAATAATTCAATTATATTTATGTAATAAACTGTTATTTTTATCATTTTCCCTTTTTGTTTCGATTACATTAGAATTTTCTAATTGATTTGATCAGTTTTCGAAATTAATATTATTTTTAAGTTTTTCTAAAAAGATGTTTTTGTATGCATTTGATGCAATATTTTTATTAGTGTAAATTATGTTATTAAGTAATTCTATTTGAGTTATTGGTCTAAATACAAAAACAGGTTGTTTTTGATCTCTCAAATCTTTTTCAATTTTTATTTGTGAAACCTTATAAAAATCTATGAATTCAAATTTATTATTTTGTTTTCTTCAAATATAAATAATAGTATCTTCTTGCAAAGTGTTAAATATTTTTTTATTAATAGATAAATCAAATCATAATCCATAAAATGATTTACAAAATTTAAAATTAATTAATCTATCATTTCCAATATTTTTTTCTGTATTATTAATGCAGATATGTATGTTATTGAGGTAATCAGAAACTATTTGATTGCCAAGCAGAATATCATATGAGTTACATAAAGTTGCAATTTGCATTTCATTTAATGTTGTTTTGTTTTGAATCAACTTTGATATTGAAAAAGGTGATTTTATTAATACAGGAAATTTATTTATAAGATCATTAATTATCAGTTTTTGTTTATTTGAAATCAAATAATGCAAAATTACTTGCAAAGTTGTGAAATGATCATCACAAGATTCAATCGCTTCTACGATCTTGACACTTATATTGTTATGTAGTGATATTTCAATTAATGATTGTTTTAATTTATTTAACGATTGTAATCTTTTTCTTTCATTTAAATTCTTAAATTCTTCAAGTTCTTCAAATAATCCAGATTCAGATTGCAAAATAAAACTAGTAAGTTGTTCTGTATCAGAATAAAAATTAGATATACCAATAAAATTAAAATTATCGATTAATACATTATCTTCATCAATGAGTTTGAATATAAAAATTTTATTAAACTTTTGATTAATAATTCTTTTGTTTAATTCTGTATCAAAAATGTCTTTTTCTTGGTGGTTGAAACAAATATTGAAAACACTTTTATATTCATCATGAAGTACATTGTCTTTGCAAATGTATAGATTGTCATCAACATCAAAATAGAAGTTATGATTACTTCCATATCCCTTAACTCCGATTAGATAAATTTCTTGATTAGATAATGAAACACCTTTTTTTAAATCGGACTGAGTCATAGGAATAATTTGATATTCTGAAATTATTTCTTCTAAAAACATATTTAATGGATTAGTTATTTTACAAATATCACTATCATACTTTTTTCCTGACATCAAATATAAGTAATATAGATAGTCTGAAAATCTTGAAAACTTTTCAGATATCTTAATTAGTGAAAATATTTGTTCTTTTTGAAATCCTTCTCTAATAAGTTTTTTGAAAATAATATCTTTAATGTTATTTTGATTCATCTTTGCTTATTTCTTCACGACAGAAATTAACTAATTTTTCAAAATCTTCTAATTCGACATAGTTATTTGATGAATAAACTTTTTTATGAAGATCTTTCAGGAGTTCGCTGTTATCAAATATATTTTTCATGTTAATAAAAATTAATAAATAAAAATCTCTAAAAGCAAATTTGATAATATAAGATATATCACCTTGCGCTTCTTTCTTATCTTTATAAGCAGACATTAAACAGTCGTACCCATTTAATAACATTGAGCATAACTCTTTAAAATCTTTTGTTGAACTAAAGTCAAAAATATTTGTATATAAATTTCTAAAATATTCTTCTTTTTTAATGGCATTTTCATATTCAATATCTGATAATTTTATATCTTCCCCATTTGCTATTCTTTCAGCTAATGTTAAGTCTTTTTTATTTTCCATAACTACCCTCCTACAATCTCTTTGAATGTTCTGAAATGATATTTGGATAACATTTTCAATTCATTTTGAGATTTATTCTTTATAATATTTCTTCCAATAATTTTAATTCTTGGATTACTTGCACCTAATAGTAATTTTACATTATATTGTTTCTCTAGTTTTTTTATTTGTTCTAAAAAATAAACTCTTGCAATAATCGAAGCACAAGCAACAGCGATAAAATGACTTTCGGCTTTTCGCATGAAGATATCAATTTTACAAGCTTTCATATTTGCCTTTTGTAGATATGAATAATAGTTTTTTTCTGATGCAAATTCATCCATTATAGTTATAAAATTTTCTTTAACAGTATTTTGTATTTCACAAATCGCATCATTATGAAGTATTGCTTTAAGAATATGAGAGTTATTGTATTTTTCATATTCTTTGTTATATTCACAAGGAGAAAATTCCTTGCAAGAATAAAGCACTCTTTCTTTCAATATATTAAAAATCTGATACATTTCAGAATCTGTTAATAATTTGGAGTCTTTTACACCAATTGATTTTAATCAATTTATATCATCTGGTTTAACAAAAACAGCAGCTACTACTAAACCTCCATAAAAGTCCCCTACGCCAACTTCATCACTACCAATAGTATTTGTTGTATTTTGGATATCTCTTGAATTTGAAATAAGTGGTTTTATAATTTGTGATTTTGTGGTTACATCAACATTAAAAATTTGTTTATAAATATCTTCAGGATTATTTGCTTGGATTAGAAGAGTATCATTAGTATAAATGGATATTGCAGCATCGTTAAATTTATAGAATTTTTTTATATAAATATTATTGGAAGATTTTTCAAATCCTGAAAGAAATTTCTGCAATTGAATATTTTGTGAAGTATTAAGTTTTGTTTTGTATGTTTTAGTCATTTTTGTTTCCGGTATATATTATATGCTATAAATATATCATATGGAAAACAATGAAATTTTAGATATTATTAATAATAATAAAAAGATATATAGCTTTGTAAGCTTGAAAAAAAATATGCAAAGAATAATAGGGTTATTACTTTTGATGTTCATAGTAGGTATAATTTTAATTTGTGTTAATTTTGCATTAACTGAACAAACTTCTAAAATAGTTCTATTATCTATTGGATTAACATTAATGATTGGATCGTTGATAGTTCTTTACATATTCATTTACATCAAAAGAAGAGCTTCAAATCTATATGAAAATAAATTATCTTTTAAAAAAATGTATATTGATAATCTCAAAGAAAATAACATCAATATAAATCTGCATGATTGTGATAAATGAAGTAATTTCATTTGAAAGACTCAGAATGATATATTATTAGAAAATTATTCAGAGATTATATTCCAAAAAGGTTTTGGTAACTATATAATTAATAACCAATCAAAACAAACTGATGCATATTTCTCATATTGTAATTTTATTGGATTTTCTAAAATTGAAGGAAAAACTAAAAAGATTAAAGGTACTAACTTTTTATTTATACTAGATTTAAATAATGAAGAAGAGATTTCAATTTCAAGTTGTGATATTAATGATGGACTCATTGAACAAATGAAAGAAATAGAACTTAATAATAATTCATATTTTCAATTGATTAACAAATTAGTAAAATTAAATTATCAATTTATAATTAAATCCTCTTTAGACAAACTAATTATTAATGTCACTTTCCCAGCAACTAAATTTGCTATCGATTTCAATGATTTTAATAAAGAAAAAATCAACATTAAATATAATGCTGATTTTTCAGAGTTTATAAATTTATTTAAGATTATTCAATCTCAACAAAAATAGAGAAAGAGTAATTTCCTAAATGAGTAATAATTGTTGTTGGTAATAATCCAGATTCGTACTCTCCGGTAAAATGAGTGCTAAATTTAGTTTTGAATTCATCAAAGCATTTTTTAGTATCTTCTTTGTTATCGAGGTCAGACATAATAACCACTCTCTTAACAACATTTTTTGATAATTTCAAATCAGTTACAATATTGATGATCATTTTATCAATAGCTGCTGAAAGATTTGTACTCTTATCTGCGAATTCTAGTTTTCCGCCTCTATATTTTAAAACTAATTTTAAATTTAGCGCTTTAACTAATATTGCTTTTAATCCTGTCAATCTCCCACCTTTTATAAGTTGGGTAGCGTTAGTGATAGCGGTAGTGAAGATAAATTTATCGTCGAAGTTTTTGATCACTTTTTCAATAGCATTTGGATCTAAACCTTTTTCCACTGAATCTTTGATTTTTAGTAATAATGCACATTGCATATAAGAAATTGATCTTGAATCAGCTACAAGAATTCTATTTTTCCCATATTTTTTTTCTAATGTTCTTTTTACAGAAACACAAGAATTGTATGTCCCACTAAAATGTTTTGTTATTGGTAAAACAAAAACATATTCATATTCTTGTAATAACTCTTCAATTTTTGCTTCAATGAAACCAACTGATGGCTGAGAAGTTTTTAAATCATAACCTTTTCCTAAAAGATCTAGAACTTTTTCACGGCTGATATCAATTCAATCTGAATAAATATCTTCTTTGCCATTTTTGGCAGCGATGATTTCAACGTTCATAACACTAATATTAGAATCAAGATTCACAATAGAAGGGTCAGATGATGTATCAACTAAAAAACAATATTTCTTTTTCATAAGTACTCCATTTTATTTATAGTAACTATTATACAAAAAAAATAAAATTAACATATTTTAAATTTATATATTTTATATATGCATTAATTTTTATTCAATATCTACAAAAATTGTAAATGAACCATTACCTAAATGAGTAATAATTGTTGTTGGTAGATGGCCAGTTAAAATTTCGCCAGAATAATAGCTCTTAAATTTTTCATTGAAATATTCAGTATATTTTTTAGTGTCTTCTGGAAGTAAATCGGATAATATATGAACAGATTTAACTTTATTTTTGGATAAATCTAATTTTTTAGCAAGCATTGCTATCGACTTATCAATTGCCAAAAATGTATTCCCCGCTTTATCTTCAAAGTCTAATTTTCCATCTTGAAATTTAATTATTAATTTTAAATTTAGCGCTTTAACTAATAAAGCCTTCATGCCTTTGAGTCTGCCACCTTTAATTAATTGAACAGGATTAGAAACAATAGTTGCACAGCAATATTTCTTTTCATAGTTCTTAATTAAATTTTCAATAGTTTCAACATCCATGCCTTTGTCTGCATAATCTTTAATTTCTAATAATAAATTACTTTGTAAGTATGAAATAGTTTTAGTATTAGCAACAAGAATTCTATTTTTACCATATTTTTTTTCTAATTCTTTTTTAACCATTATACAAGTATCATATGTGCCACTAAGTCCACTAGAGATAGGTAAAACATAAATAGTTTTATATTTATTTAATAATTTTTCCATTTTTTCTTCAATAACACCATATGTTGGCTGAGCAGTTTTTAAATCATAGTTTTTTGCCATGTATTGAAAAACTTCTTTTCTAGTAATTTCAATTCAGTCTGAAAAACTTTTTTCCTCTCCGTTTTTACCAACAATGATGTTAATTGGCATAACTTCAATGTCTGGACATAAATTTACAATGTCTGGATCAGCTGATGTATCAACCAAAAAACAGTAATTTTTATTCATTTTACACTCCTAATGTTTAATAAATGATTTATAATACTAAACTATGAATATATTTTACAATAAATCAAATGATAATAATTCATTAATTTCATTAGTTGTGACAACTGAAAGAACCAAAGCGATTGAAAAAAATGGCAATTATCTTTTTATCAATGAAAATACACAAGAAATTGAAGGTTTCAATATTTTTCATGTAAGTCATGATTCACTTAAGAATAATGGGAGAATTTTCCCAAGCAAAGAAATCATCACACTTATTGAAAAAACATTTGAAGTGAAAAACATAAAATTTGAAACGCATTTCAAAATAGGTGAGATCATTAAATGTGATCCAATTGAAAATACTCATTTATCAAATTGTTTGGTTGATATTAAATCAGAACAATTAAATATTGTTTGTGGTGCGAAAAATGCAAGATTAGGCTTGAAAGTTGTGGTAGCAACTAACAATGCTTACATGCCTTCAGGTTTAATAATTAGAAACTCGAAATTAAGAGGTATTGATTCATTTGGAATGTTATGTAGTCAAAGAGAATTAAATATAACTGGATTTAATGATGAAGGAATTATTGAACTAAATAATGACTACATTGTTGGAGATGAATTTAATGAAATTTACAAAAACATTTAGTTACATCAAGAAACCTGATACTGAACAAAATAGCGAATATATATATTTTTGAAGTATGTTGATAACAGTCATCCAGTTTTTTTCTTTTATTCTAGTAACTTATCTTGGTTTCGTTTCATTTGGTGATTATAAATTACATTATGATATTCAATCATTACCAGATGAAATATCCATGCTAAGGGCTTCATTTAATTGGCTGTTAGTATTTTTAATGGCTATGACTACTTTGAATACTTATCTTTTTTATAAAATTTTTAGGAAGGATAACGCACCTTGAGTAAAATTTAATTTATTCACTATATCAATTTTTTCAATTTTTACAATTTATATAATTTATAAAAAAAATTATGAAGACCAAATTTTCAAAAAATTAGGCGAATATTTTAAAAAAGAAGAATTTGTTTATACTAATATAAAATCATGATGAAAAAAACCTTTCCAAAAAAATGCAGATAATCTTCATAAGATGACATGGTGATATGTAATTGCCTTGGTGACAACTTTAATAGGAACTTTTGTAGTTATTATTTTACCTTATTTTGACACTGTAAATAATTATGGAGTCAGAAAATATTTAATCATAAATTCATTTTCTTTTTTCACAGATATTACTAATATTTCATGCTTTATTTTTATAGCTTGATGTTTATTCATGAAAAATCAATCAATTTTCAAAAATCACACTATTTTAATTTTCGTTTCATCATACATCGCTGTGGTTAGTATCGGTCATTGAGCTTCAAAAATTATCCCATGAACAAGTGGGGTTTTAGGGATTGAATATACAATAGAAAATATATTTTATATAATTAAAACTTATTGAACACATTCGATAACACCGATTGTTATGTTATTAGTTTTTATTATGACAATGAAATATAATCCTCAAAAACCCAACTCTAATAGAAAAATACTTTTTAAATTTGGATTTTATCCTTTTTTCTACGCTTTATATCTATATTCATTACCTTTTTTAATTCCATTTTCAGTCTATGGTTTTTCAACAAATGCTAACTCTCATTTAAATATAGTTTATTACAATACTCAAATAGAAGGTAATGCTATTGTATTGTTGGGTTCTGTTCTTGTTGCGGTGGTGTTATATTTATCATATTTTATACACTTATATATAGC
>JBOFSS010000031.1:0-10831 GCA_051651665.1 Mycoplasma sp. | reverse complement strand
AATCAACTGTCCCACGTGGTTTGCTATATGATGCCATAATTACTCCTAACATTTAAAATCAATATACTAATTATATAAGTTTTCAAGAATAAATTAACCCTTTATTTCTCATGTCATTTGCCATTTTTTGGATATTTGAATAGTTCTTTACATAAAGTATTAAATCAAGGTTAAAATGAGAAGAGCTTTTATCTTTATTTAAAACAAATGAAGAAATAACACCTTTATATCTTGTGATAATGGCGATGATAGCTGGCGAACAATCACTGGTGAATGGGCCATCCATTGTTATTTTGGCTCTAAATGTTCTTGGTGATTTTTTGACTTTTTCTTTATCTCATGTCATTACCACTAATTTATCTTTTTTATTTAATCTTGGACAATCTAATTTGTGAACTTCTAATGAATTGCCATTGAATGCCCCAACTACATTTAAAGGTGGTATTTTAGAACAACATTTAGTAATTATAATTTCTGAGAAAACAAAATTAGAGGAAACTTTAAATAATGATTTCGCAACCAATCATTTTCAAGAGAGTGATTGTATTTTATGAATCATTGCTCTTCGTTCTTTTCAATTATTTCCAAATAGTTGAACTAATTCTGGCGAAGAAATTTTTATATATTTCATCGCATCTAGAAAATCTTTAATAGAATTAATGTTAAAATGTTTTTGAATAAATTCTAAAATAAATTTTTTCTTGCAATAAGAACCACATTGTAGCATCAAATTATTAACAAAAGCATCTACAGAATTTTCTAAATTTGAGTTAATATCTTGTAATTGATCGTGAACGTATTTTTTAATCGTGTTATCTTTTGTGAAGTAAACTCATCCTGGTTTAATAGTTTTATTATTACTATATTTAACTTCAACGGTATCACCGGACTGAATGATATCATACATATTAGCTTTTGTATCATTGATGATGACTTGTTCTGAATACGGGAATTTTCTTTTATCGAGAATGTAAACATAGTCAAGCACAGAGATTCCCTCTGGAATTGTTTTTAAATCCATTGTATTCTTATCTAATACAGAAATAAATCTTTGTTTTGATATTCTCTTTACAAGAGTAAGTGGTTCAATTTCTTCATCATTTTCACTTTCGACAATTGTAGATATCATTGAATCTAAATATAAATCTTTACCTAATTTTTCTTTATATCTTCAATGTGCAGCAACACCATAGCTAGCATTTAAATTCATTTCTTTTGTTCTTATTTGAATTTCAATACTTAAACCTTTATAAACGATAATCGTGTGTAATGATTGATAAAGATTTATCTTTGGAGCTGAAATAAAATCTCTAAAAGAGTTATTAGTATTATAAAAATTACTGTGAACAATTCCAAGACACAAATAACAATCTAGTGGTTGATCAACAATAACTCTAATCGCAAACATATCATGCATTGAGTCTGAATTTTTTAATTTTTCAGTTGTCGAATAAACACTTTTAATTCTATGTTCAAGTTTGTATGAAATGTGGTTATTATCTAAGCAGTTCGCAATTCTTTCAATTGCTTCATCAAAAATATGACCGTTATTTTTAACTTTGCTATCTATAATAGCTTTTACTCTTTTATATTCTTGTGGCTCAAGTATTTCTAAACACATATCACAAAGGTCAGTTTTAATTTTCAACATACCTAAACGACCTGCAATATTTGCGTAAATTTGCATAGTCTCTAATGCTATTTTCCTTTGTTTTTCAGGTTTTAAAAATTTAATAGTTGACATGTTATGATATCTATCAGCTAATTTAATCAACATAACTCTTAAATCTTTAGACATTCCAAAGAATACTTTAAGTAAATAGTTATTCAACTCTTTATCTTCTGAGTATTTATTGTCAGCTCTATTTTTTGATGAAAAAGTAGAAACTTTTGTTACAGCTTCAACCAAGCTTGCAACTACTTCTCCAAACTCTTTTTCTATAACTGAAATTTCAGCTTCTGTATCTTCAACAACATCGTGTAAAATACCTGCACAAATGGTTGGGATATCTAGATTTCAATTAATTAAAATGATAGCAACATTTAACGGATGAATAATGAATGGTTCTCCGCTTTTTCTTTTTTGTCCAGAATGGAATTTGATTGCAAAATCTACTGCTTTCATTACAGTATCTACTTCATGTTTAGATTGTTGTGACTTACATAACAAGTCATATATTTGTTTTTTTAATTCATTAACCATAAGTATATTTTAATATATATTTTCTATATGAATGATGTTATTATTTTTTTCAAGCAATTACAGATGCAAAAACCATATCGCTTATATAAGAGATACTTATTTTGAAAAAGTAAAAAGGATGTTCGTATGTGTATTGATCTCCATCTTTAACAATTAATATTTTATCCATAGGAATTTTATTATCCAAGGATTTATAAATGGCTTCTTTAATTGTTCAACGTGATGCTAAAAAATTAATTGCTTCTTGTTCAATTTTAATGTTTGTAAAAAAAATTAATTCTTTATGATGTAAGAACCTCTTTATTAAATCATTATTTTTAAATTCAGGTCTATTGATACTAGTTACATCAATACCATGAAGAAATTGGTCTTTACACATATCTTAATCGTTTTTATTTTTAGCTGACGGGTCTTTTACAATATTTTCCAACATATTCAATCTTTCGTTTACAATTGCAGATGAAAATCCTGAAGATTCATAGTGATCAATTTTTCCTTGTAAAAGAGAATTTTCTTTCATTGATGAAATTAATTCTTTTGTTAAAGTGTCATTCTTTTCTTGGATATGGTGATATTTATCACACATATCATTTCATTCTCCAAGAAGTTCGTTGACTTTCATAATAATTTCATCTAGGGTTTCATCAACTTGTAATGGATCGTATCCTTGATGCTTTGTTGAAAATTTCTTTTTTGTAACATCTTCTAAATATTTTATAATTTTTTGACTCATGTAATGATTATAACAAATTTATATTTAAAATACTTATCATCACTTTTTTTAAATATATATTTTGATTATTATATATTTGTAATATTATTAGTGTATGAATAAAAATAAATATGATGTAATAATTGTTGGAGCTGGATATTGTGGTTCAGTTTTATCATATTACTTAAAGAAAAATTTAAATGTCTTAATAATCGAAAATAATAAATCGATTTTGAAAAAGTTTCTATTAACTGGTAAAGGTTATTCTAATATAACAAATACATTGCCGACAAAGGAATTTTTATCAAATATTATCGATAATGATAAATTTCTTTATTCTTCTATAACAAAATATAATTCAAAAAATGTTTTAGAATGATGCGATGAATTAAAGATTAGATATCAAGAAAAAACTAGCAATAGAATCCATCTTACAGATAGTAATGAAAAATTCAGAACTTATTTATTTGACCACCTACAAAAATATCCTAATTTAAGTTTTAAATTCAAAACAAAGATTAAATCAATTTCTAAGCAAGAAGATTTTTTCAAAGTAAAAGATAATGAAGGAAATATTTATGAAGCAAAGTATGTAGTTCTTTCAACAGGTGGATTAAGTTTTGTTAAAAATGATATTTTTGGAAGCGGATATAGAATTGCATCTTCATTAGATCACACTATCAAACCGACATATGCAATTGGAGTAGGCTTGAATTTGAATAATAAATTATTTAATAATTTACAAGGCGTTAGTGCTACTGATGTGACCATTTCTGTTTTGAATAGTGAAGGTAAAATAATAGTTAAAGAAACCGGTAATTTAATGTTCACGCATTTTGGATTAGGCGGTCCTGTTATAAGACGTGTCAGCGGTTTAGTTTCCAAACATCTTCTATCAAATCCAAAAGTGAAGATAGTTATTTCATTTATGGATGAAAAAGAGATAATGAGTCAACTTAGAAAAAATAAAAAATTTTCTAATTGCTTTTCAACTATTAGTAAAAAATTATTATTTGAACTATTTGATAAATACGATTTAAATAAAGAAATTGATTTAGGGAATATATCAAATTTACAAATTGAAAACATAGTTAAAGCATTATCTAAAAATGAAATAGAAATTAACTCTACTCAAGACATAAGGTTAGCAATCAATACAGGTGGTGGTGTTAACACTAAAGAAATAAGTCCGAACAGCTTTGAATCAAAAAACTGCAAGGACTTATATATAATTGGTGAGATTTTGGATATAAACCCAAAATCAAATGGTTTTAACTTAACATGTTGTTACTCAATGGCAAGAGTTTGTGCAGATGCTATAAATAAAATCAATGATTAATATTTGATGATACTAAAAACTTCTGACTCCATATTTTTTTTACCTTGCATAGCTTCAAGTTCAGTTAAAAATAAAGCATAAGATGTTTTAGCATTTGACATTGCTACTAATTTTTCAACAGCACTAATAGTTCCACCAGTTGCTAGCAAATCATCAACTATACAAACTTTTCAATTTTCTTTGATATCTCCAACTTGAACTTCAAGAGTGGTTGATCCATATTCTAAATCAAATTGTTGTTTATAAGTTGGTCTTGGTAGTTTATTTGGCTTTCTGACTAAAACAAACGGTAAGTTCATTTTTAAGGCTAGTGGTAATCCAAAAAGGTAACCTCTTGATTCGACACCAATAATAGCATCTATATCTTTTCCTTTTAAGAAATCAGCAAAAATAGAAATAACTTCATTTACTAATTCAGGGTCTTGAAACAATGGTGTAACATCTCTAAAAGTAACTCCTTGAACTGGAAAATCTTCGACTGCTATCATTGTATCTTTTATTTTTTGAATTATATTACTCATTTCAGTGCTCCTAATTATTGATTCCTGTAATTATTTGTTCATCAACTTCATCATAATTAATTTTGATTCTTTGATGTTTTTCTGAGTGAGATAATTCTTTACTAAATTTATCTCTAATAATGATACATAAGTATCAAATATTCATTAATACTCTATTTACAAATATCAGTGATCAGATAACTCCGATAATTAATACTAACAATGATAATAAAATGCCTGGTGATGCAAATATCATTGATAATCCTGCGAATGATATTATCCCTATTCCTAAGTAGAAATAGTTTACATTGAATTTCGAAGTGATTGATTCTGACAGTAATTTTAATTGATCAACTTGAGTTAACATTTCCCTATTTCAACTTCTTTTTAACGAACTTAACATTGAAGTTGAAATAACTGATGCAAATAAATAAACTAATAATATAACAGGGATTACTTCTAAATTGACAGGAATTTGACTTATACCTATAAATCCAACCATTGTTATAACTGTTATAAATTGAGTTAAAGCAAGTGGGATCATTCCAACTATATTTAAAGATAATAGTGCTCAGATCGATGAGAAACCAATTGCTATTGAAACGCATTTTATAGTGTTAACAACAACATCAATAGAGAATGCGGTTGTGAGTTGAGTTATTCTTGTGCCAAGTTCAATACTTGATTGTTGATCAACTAATGAAACAGAAGATTTTAATTTAGATATAGCATCAGCCAAATCAATATTATCTTTTGTGAAAATTATTAATTCATTATTATATACATATGCATTGATTGTTGAAATTTTAAGAGTATTGATAACATCATTCAGTGATAATCCTGTTTCATCAAAATTATTAATAATGAAAATGTTTGAATTATTGAAATCAATCGATCCGAAAGATCCGATAGTTGACAATAATATTATACCAACTACAGAAAGTAGTGAAATTATTCCAATGCTAATCTTCGTTCACTTATTATAGAATGATAATTTATGAACCATAGGAGTTAAAAACTTGAAATATTTTGAGTTTGTTATGTCTTTTGATTTACCGTCTAAAATACTATTGAAAAGTTTTTTATCAAAATAAAATTTGGATTCATTCATTTGCGTAAATTGAGTATACATAAATAATATTAGATAAAATATAACTCCACTCAATATAAATGATAAGAACACAGATATAACAAGCATTGCTCCAAAATTTATATTTCCACCTATTCCAAAAAATAAGAAACTTAAAGAAGATAATAAAGAAATCATGTGTATATCAAGTGACATTTTTCAATATTTTTTTAGTGACTTAACAACTGTACCAGTTATTGACAACTTCTCAGAAACTTCTTTCTTGACATTTCTGAAAAAGAAAAACGGAGAAAGCAATGATAAAAAGACACCAAACGCTAAAGCTATAATTGCATAGAAAGAAAGTGTAAAACCAAAGAATACATAAAGCGTACTACCTAATATCAATACTGATAACGATGTTATAAAAGCGACTACGCCAGGTATTCTGTATCTAATTGAAACAAAAATTCCAATCAAGAATACAACAGCGCCTAGAATGATCATTAATATGTCAATAGAATTAAGCTTTACTCATGAATCATCATAAATTGACTTACTTTCATTTTGTTGTGCAAAAAGAGTGTTGGAAGAAAAATGTTTATTGGCAAACGCTTTTCTTTCTTCTTTGAATTGAATTACTTCTTCGCTTTCATTTTTACTTCAATCAATTTTATTTGCTTTTTCAGCAAGTTCTATTATTTTTTGATTAGTCAGAGGAAAGTCTTCAACTAAATTTGACTGTTTGGAATTGATGATTTTAAATTTAAAGTTATTATTTAAAAAATCACTATATTCTTTTGGCTTCATACCATTTTTTGTACGAAGTAAAAATTTGTTAGTTGTAAATTCTTTATCAGATTCTTTATCACCTTCAGCTTCATTAAAGAAATAATCATTATAATTTTTGTGATCTATTTTCGATTCTAAATAGTCATTAGTTAATGAACTTAAAGATGAACTATCTGACTCTAATCAATCTCAACCATTTAATTCTGATTGACTCATTTCTTCTTCAGACGGTTCTGAATAAGATGAATTCCATTGTTTGCTATTATTAAAATTGTAAAGAATTGGGATTAAATCATTTTCAGTGATTAATTGAGGAGCTCACTTGCTTGGATTGTTTGATCCAGATGACATATGAGCTGCCATAGTGATAAATTCTTTTTCAGTTGAAGATAAATCGTCAATTAATTTGTTGATTTGCTTTCTTGAATCTGGATCTATGTGATTTTTATATCCTAAATCATCAGAAGTGTTGAAAATCAAACTTATTTGACTTGAAATAGAATAATCACTTGAAGAAGGGTCTAATAATGATGTTGGAAGGGTATTTGCATATAGATGATAATATCAAATAGAAATTAAGTTATTTAGGTGATTAATTAATCCTTGTTTATCTTTTCATAATAATCAAGTGTTTTTAGTTTGATAAGTCTTTTGATTTACTGCAGTATAGGAACCGTCATTATATCAACTTTCATTACCATACATAGAATTTATAATTGTATTATTCAATTCATTATCAACATAAGTTCTTGAACTACTTCCGTCTGATAATTTTTCATATTGTTGTCTTTCAAGGGCAAATGCTCAAGCGTTAAAATTCTTATTGGCAGTTGCAGCTACATAATCACCATCAAGATCTTTGTTTTTATATTGTTTTATTTTTTCAGCCAAATCAGGTGAATCTTGAAGGTTGAAATTTGTACCAGAAGCAAAATCATCTTCTTCATCATAAAATAATCCTGTTTTATCTGAATTTAGTTCATTTCTTTCAGTTGAAGATTGTGCGGGATATGCCGCACTATTATATGAAGGCTTAATCAATTCTAATTCATAATTATTTGCAGCTGAAATAGTTGAATAAACTTTTTTATTATTCAATAGTTGATTAGCTTCTTCTGAAATATCTAAAAGATCTAGTGAAGTTTCTGAATTTTCAAAATCACAATAAATAATTGCAACTTTTTCTTTTTCGTTAGGAAATAATTTATTAGATGCATTTCCGTAACCAAAACTTACTCTAATGTTATTAAGTTTTTTTTCTTGTAAAATATTAGTAATAGCAGTTGCTGTTATTTCTAAATTTTCTTTTTCTTTTTCTTTTGAATATATAGGAACTAAATCATTAGATGAAGTTACAATATTACCTTCATTATCAATAGGTCGACCATTCTCATCAACTTTATATATTCTCATTTCGAATTGAACTGATCTACCTGAAGAAAAATCATTTGATTTAATTGTATTTTCATATTGATAATATATCCCATAACCAATTGAAGCAAAAGCACCAGCGGTTAATACAGCTGTTGTTCCTCAAGTTATTCATTTCTTAATTTTCTTAATTTTACTTGTCTTCATTTTTGATTATCTTTAATTATAAATAATTAAACATCATTTATTTTACCACAATAAAAAAAATGAATCTACACGAAATGTGTAGATTCATATTTTTTTTAAATAAGGATCGTATTTAATTAACCTTCAATAGGCGTTATTTCTTTAACTCCGGAAGATATTTCATGAGCAGTTGAATCATTAATTGCTTCTTCAAATTCTCTGAAATCAACGAATTGACCGTTAATAGCAGCTTTGTAAGTACCAACATGTTTTTTAATTGCAACAACGTAATCTTGAAGAAGTTTTCTAATTTCCATATAGTCTTCATCTTTATTTCTTCTAATGAATAAATCTTGAAGTAAGTAAGTGTTATCTTCATAAGTTTCACCAGTATTTAATAATAAACCTATGAATGAATTAACTTTTCAAGTTGGTTTTAACTCTTGGTGATAAATGTTTTCGTTAAAAAGCAACTCAAGTTTGTCTTTCATAACTTCTTCCATTCTTTTTCAGTCTAATAATAAATGACCTTCTTGAATAGAAACTAATCATCTTTCTCTTTCGTTTCACATACCTTCACGTCTCATTGAAAATGAGGTTTGAATGATAGTGTTTTGTTGAACTAATGAAATTATTCATTTAATTTCTTCATAGCTAATCGGTTCTCCGGAAGCTTCTCTAGATAATAAATAAGCATATAGTTCTTCGTTGCTAATTAAAATACTGTTTTCATTTTTCTTTGCAAAATAATTTAACTGATTGTCAATAAAATTCATACATAATCCTTTCAATCTGTAATTTTTATAAGTAATATGTAGTTGCAAGAACTGTATACTACTTTATATTACACATATAAATTATAACTTAAATATTATTTTTGTGTAAAAAATCTATTATTTTTTTTTATTTTATTTTTAAAAATCTTTTACATTTTTTCTGAAGCTTCTATTCCTAAAATTGATAACCCGTTTGTTATAACTTGTTTTATTGCTTTTATTAGGAAATATTGTTGATCACTTTTAGTGTTAGTTTCATCAAAAATTCTTGTGTTTGAATAATAAGAATGGAAAAGTTTGGCTAAATTTAATAAATAAACTGTCATTTTATATGGTTCGAGTGTTTTAGCGCAATTTTCTATTGTATATTTGAATAATTCTAATTCAGAAATTATTTCTCTTTCTAATTCAGAATTTAAACCGTTAAAATTATCCGGTTTTTTAAATTCACCTTTGTTTAATAATTGATTAGCTCTTGCATGTGCATATTGAACATAATAAATTGGATTTTTATTATCTTTATTAGTTGCTTCACCAACATCAATAATCAAATGTTTGTCAGCAGACTGACTTAATAAATATCATCTTGAAGCATCTTTTCCTAAAGCATTAACTAAATCTTTTAAAGTTAATGATTGACCTGTTCTTTTAGACATTTTAAAAGGTTCTCCATCTTTAACAAGTTTAACCATTTGCATACATACTATCATTAAATCGTCAGGATTATAGCCTAAACATTGCATCGCAACTTTCATCCTTTTAACATAACTATAGTGATCAGCACCTCAAATATTAATTAGATAATTTGTTCCATTTGTTTTTCATTTATAGTCATGGTAGATAATGTCAGGTGCGAAGTAAGTTGGAGTTCCATCAGATTTGATAAGAACTCTATCCTTATCATCACCATATTTAGTAGTTTCCAATCATATAGCACCATCTTTTTTATAAGCCGCTTTTATATCGATTAAATGATCCATCATTTTTGGAATCATGCCATTTGCATGATTTTGATATTCGCTAAAATAGTGCTCGATTTCAATTCCTAAACTTTTTAAATCTGATTTAATAATGTCCAATAATAAATCTCTTGCAAATCATCTAATTTCATGTTCTGCTTGAGCATCATCAATTCTATTATTTTCATTCAATTTTAAAGATAAGTATTTTTCGCCAAATGAATCTTTTAATTTTTTTGCAACATCAATAATTTCTTCTCCATGATAAGAATCTTCGGGTAATTCTATTTCTTTTCCAAATTCTTGACAATATCTAATAAATACAGCTGTTGCTAAATTATTCATTTGATTACCTGCATCATTAACTACATATTCACTTACAGTTTTATAACCATATCATTCAAGTAAACTTAAAATACAATTTCCTAAAACACCATTTCTAGCATGCCCAATATGAAGATAACCAGTCGGATTTGCTGAAACGTATTCAACACTATAAACACCTTCTTTTTTTGAAAATTTACCAAAGTTGTTTCCTTCAGATAAAATTTCATTAATTTCATTTGTAATTATTTTTTCATCCATTACAAAGTTAATAAACCCTGGTTTTGAAATAGTGATTTCTTTAAAGCCGTCAAAGTTGATTTCATCTATTATATTTTGTGCTACTTCCATTGGATTTTTACCAATTTTTTTAGAACATAACAAAGCTATATTTGTACTAAAATCACCAAACTTAATATTCTTAGTTTTTTCAATATTATAAGAGATATCCGCTATGTTATTTTCCGATATTCAATTATCTATCTTTATTTTTATTTGTTCAATAATCATTATTATTCTCCTTGAATAAAAAAATATGTATATATTTATGATACACATATTTGTTATTTTTTAAATTGTTTATTTTTTTTAGAATATTAT
>JBOFSS010000030.1:0-6408 GCA_051651665.1 Mycoplasma sp. | reverse complement strand
ACTAGTGTCTGGAATTTATCGGGGTGACGACTCTAAAGTCGACTCAAACACATTTATAAATGTTTTATTTATTTGTACTTCAGCATTTGGTACCACTGGTTTAAGTGTGGGTACTCATGATTCATTGAATACAGTATCTCAACTATATTTGATATTTTTAATGTTTATAGGTCAATTTGGTTTAACATCAACAATTTTAGTTCTAAGAAGAAAGAAAGTTAAAGAGAACTTATTTCAGTATCAAACAGAAGAAGTTAGAATTGGATAAAACCATGATATTTTTTCTATTTAATATATTATAATAATCATATTATGCCGCAATACTTAATAATTCTTTTATCAATCATGGCCGGAGCATTTATTTTACTTGCACTTTATGGCATTTGAGTTCTAAGAAGATTCTCAATTGTTGGTAAGAAAATAGATTATTTAGTTGAAGATATTACATATAAATCAGAAATGCTTAGTCCGTTAGTAGACTCTCTACTTAAGTTTTCTTCTTATATTGATGTTATTGAAGTTATCATTTCTAAAAATACATCTACTATTAAGGAAGTTGTCAACAACAATAAATCTAATATCACAAAATTTAAAAATCAATTAGAGAAAGTTTTAGATGAAAAATAGAAGTTTGTTAAGTTCGATGTTTAGTGAAATTTTGGCTAAGTTAATTCTAACAGCAGCTGAGACTAATTTAGAAATTAAACAAAACTACTCGAATGATAATAATGATATATATAATAATATTGATAAAATAGAAGATACAAGAATATTGTTTGATAAAAATTTTAAAAAAATATTAAAAACAAAAAATGAAGAAGCAATATTGCAAATGCAAAAAGCAAGAGTATATTTAAGTGGTGATAACTTAAATTCAATTGCAATTTATTCCGTGCATGCTCATATGAACATTGCTTTATCTATAGCAAAAAGGAGTTCGTAATGAAAAATATAGTTTTTTTCGGCGGTGGCACAGGGCTCTCCACGATTCTTAGAGGTATAAAAGATATTCCTAACATTAATATTCAAGCAATTGTTACAGTTGCTGATTCAGGTGGTTCCACTGGAGTTATTAGAAGAGAGTTTGATATACCTGCTGTCGGTGACATAAGACAAGTCATGACGGCTCTTGCTCAAAAAGAAAATATTTTAACTGATTTAATGTCATATAGATTTGGTTCTAAATTAGCAGATTCTACTATTGATGATCACTCGTTAGGAAATTTAATAATTTATGCTTTAACTGATTTGCAAAAAGATTTCTATAACGGAGTTCATTACCTTTCAAAGGTTTTCAATTTAAAAGGTGAAGTGATTCCTGTTACTGATAATTCTAAAAGTCAATTAATTGCAAAATATACTGATGGAACTGAACAAATTGGTGAACATTTAATTCCACGAAGAGATAAGAAAATAGAAACCATTGCATATACAGAAACTGATTCTATTGTTGTTAATCAAAGAGCTATTCAGGCAATCAATGAAGCAGATTACGTTGTTTTTAGTTGTGGTAGTTTATACACATCAATCATTGCGAATTTAGCTTTACCAGAAATAAAGAAAGCTCTTATCAATAATAAAGAAAAACATTTTATATATTTTTCAAATATTGTCACTCAACCAGAT
The DNA here is from genome assembly GCA_051651665.1 of Mycoplasma sp. Classification (GTDB taxonomy): domain Bacteria; phylum Bacillota_I; class Bacilli_A; order Mycoplasmatales; family Mycoplasmoidaceae; genus Mycoplasma_L. The sequence continues at coordinate 4,782 of JBOFSS010000030.1, read as the reverse complement.
GAAACAAATGGCATGGATATTTTAGATCATATTCAAGAAATTGAAAAATATCTTGATTATGAAATAATTGATACTGTAATAATGAATGATCAAATGCCTAATGATGAATTACTTGAAAAATATGAACAATTTGGAAGTAAAATGTTATTACCAAATGAAAGAATATTAAAATCATATTGTGAAGTTATTTCAGCTAATCTTTTAGATGATTCAAATTTAAAAAACGTCAGACATGATGCTAAAAAAATCAAAAAGATATTTAGAAAAGTTTTAGGAGAATTTTAATGAAAATATTAGTTGCAGGTGGTGCAGGTTACATAGGAAGTTGTTTTATAGAATATATTTACAACAACACAAATTATGAGGTTATTATTGTTGATGATTTATCAACAGGATTTAAAGAATCAATACATCCTAAGGCAAAATTTTATGAAGGATCAATTTTAGATTTAGATTTTTTAAATAAAGTTTTCTCAGAAAATGAAATCGAAGGAGTATTTCATTTCGCGGCTAAATTAATAGTTCCAGAGTCAGTTGAAAAACCTATATTCTATTGAAAAAATAATGTACTTGGCGTTGCTAATTTACTTGAAGTAATGAAAAATAATAATGTTAGTAATATTGTTTTTTCATCAACAGCAGCTGTCTATGGTTTTCCTAAAAAAGTTCCAGTTGATGAAGATGCTGAAAAAAATCCTTGCAACCCTTATGGAGCTAGTAAATTAGCGTGTGAACAATTGATTCAAGATGCTTCATTAGCGCATAATATTAATTACACTATATTGAGATACTTTAATGTGGCTGGTGCAAGTATTTCTAATAATTATGGGCTAAGAAAAATGGACCCAACACTATTAATTCCAGTTGTGAACAAAACTATTATAACCAAAGGTGAAATGCAAATCTTCGGTAATGACTATCCAAACACAAATGATGGGACATGTATTAGAGATTACATTCATATTGATGATTTAGTAAGAGCGCATTTATTAGCTTTTGAATATCAAAATAAAAACAAACAATCAAATATTTATAATTTAGGAACAAGCACTGGATATTCTGTATTAGAAGTTATAAATGCAGCAGAAAAAGTTCTTGGAGAAAAAGTTAATTATAAATTTTCTCCAAGAAGACAAGGCGACCCCGATTGCTTAGTAACTAATAATAATAAAGTTAATAAAGTGCTTGGATGAACCCCTATGAGAAATTTAGAAGAAATGATTAAAACAGATTTCGATTTTAGAAAAAAACTATATTAAGGAAAAAATAATGGAAAAGAATATTTTTATAGATGTTGGTAATCAATTAATTAAAATTGGTCATATAAATGATTTTGGAGAATGAGAAATAACTCGTTTGAAAACTCGAGGGAGTACATTTCAAGATTTGGAAGATGTTTTTAAAAAAATTAAAATTAAAAAAATATACTTAGGAAGTGTAGTTAGTGATATCACTAAATTTCTATCTGATTATTTTATAACTAACAATATTTCATATGAATTGATTTCAAATGAACTCTTTTATAAGCACATTAAATTTGAACAAGTAATTGATATTAATGAAGTTGGAACTGACATTTTAGGTTTTGCATATTATATTAAAGATAAAAAAAATACAATAGCTATAAACTTTGGTACAGCGACAGTTTCCATTAAATATAATCAAGCAATCTCTGGAGTTACAATTGGAATAGATTTTTTCAATAGTTATAATGCATTCTTAAACATGATTAAGTTAAATAGTGAATTAAGTACATTCCCTGGCTTTGGATTTAATACACAAGATGCAATTAATGGAAGTAGACATTATCTTATTAATGGTTTTATTAATCAAATGTTATTAGAGAATCCAGAAGTTGACACAATTGTTTACACAGGTGGAAATAGAAGATGTTTTAATGGATACAAAAATATTAACAATATAAAATTTATTGATGTTGATGAAGCAGTTTTAAAAGGTTATTTTCAAATAATATCTGATAGTAAATTACTATAAAAAAATAATGAATAACATTAGTCAATTAATGTATATTCATTATTTTTTATAAGATATCTTCTTTGATTGTCTGAACCTCGATATTTTTTTGTCGTTGGTTTTGATTCGATAAATGGACCATCAATAAGAACATCAATATATGATAATATATTTTTTCTATCATCTTTTACAATTTGTTCTATAAGATATCCTGTTCAAATCCAAATATTTTTATTTGGATATCTTTCCTTTACTTCTTTTGAAATCTTAATTACTTCAAAAGCATTTTCAGGGTGCAAAGGATCGCCGCCTGAAATAGTTAATCCACTTATAAATGGGTTATCTAATAATTTAAAAATTTCATTCATTGTTTCTTCGTTAAAATCTTTACCTTGATTAAAATCTCATGTTTCCTTATTGTGACAATTTTTACATTGATGTGTACAACCAGAAACTCACAAAATTACTCTTGCACCATCTCCGTTAACTAGATTACAATTTTCAATTTTTATATACTTCACTACATCGACTTTCTATCTTTTATTTCATCCATTTTAGCATCATTAAAGGTTGTGTTACCTTGAATTTTAGAATAACCCAAATAACCACATGTTCTATTAAATTCTGTATAGTTGGCACTATGACATTTTGGACATTCGGTCTTGAAATCAATCCCTTTATGATCACATTCATTACATTGACAAGCATCAAAGTTTACACCTGAATAAAAACCAAGTTCCATCCCTCTTCTGATAATACTTATTAAAGCTTCTGTATTTTCAGGGTCAGAAATTCTTGTGTATTGTATATGACCACCCATAAAATGTTGAAATAATTCTAATTCTTCATCTTGTTTTGTAAATGGATCAATTTCTTCACTTACGTGACAATGGAACGAGTTCGTGAAATAACTTCTATCTGAAACATTTTCAATAACTCCATATTTAGCTTTGAATTGTTCTAATTGAGTGCCACAAAGACTTTCAGCTGGAGTTCCATAAATCGCATATAAATATCCATCTTCTTTCTTGAAGTCTTGAATTTTTTTATCAATATATTTAATAGTTTTTAAAGAAAAATCTTTATCCTTTAAGATTGAGTGATGGGTTGCTAATTGTTGGAGTTCATTCAACGAGGTTACGCCGAAAGAAGCAGTGAAAGTTTTAATAATGGGCTTAATTTGATCATTTGCTTTCAAATTGCCTTTATAAAAACCACCTTGCATATAACCTAAAGGATTACTTGAAGCCCTCATTTTTGAAATGTGATTATATGTTTTAATATGTATCTGTCTAATCATTTCTAAATAATAATCTAACACTTCAAAAAAGTCTTCATGGTTATCTCTTGCCTTCATAAAAATCATTGGCAAGTTCAAACTAACAGCACCAATATTCCCTCTACCTATAAATTGCAATTCATTATTTTCATCTCTGTAATCAGAAAGATAAGCTCTACAACCCATTGGACTTACTCACTTACCTTCTCTTCTATGAAATTTAGGTGATAAGAAATCTGGGTACATTGCTTTTTTAGAACATTCAATAGCCTCCAAAAATAATCATTCTAATTTTTTTCCAGGTCCATGAAGTTCATCTTGATATAAAAATACAAGTTTTGGGAATATTTGGATTTTTTTATCTTGTCCTTGTCCTCTTTTTCTGACACTTAAAAGAGCTTTTGATACCATTGAAGCTCAATAACTATCATCTGAACCAAAAGTGAAAGTCGTGAAAGGGAAAGAACCCCTTGCACTTACCACAGTATTTAGTTTAACTTCCATTGATTGGATACCTTGAAGTAAATCTTCATAAGTTTTTTCTTCAGCCATTTTTCTAATTTTTTCTTCATCAAAAGCAACACCTAACTTTTCGAATAAATTAGTATATTCAGTTACATAATGTTTAAATGTTTTTTCACAATAATATGCTAGTGTAGTATCTATTTCGGGTGTTGTGTGTCCACCATATTGTTGTGCACTTGAAGCCATAATAACATCACCAGCCACACTACAAGCTGTAATAATTGTTCTAGGCTCAGTATATTTTAGGTTGTTCATATCAAAACCACCCTGCATAACTTTTTTAAGATCAAATAAACAACAGTTAATTGACCCTAAAAATCTATCCATTAAATCATGTATATAAATGTAACCATCTTTAATTGCCGATTTTTGATCTGCATTCAATAAATACTCAATATATAAACTTTTAATAACTCTTCCAGCCATTAAAGATTTTTTGGTTGAAATTAATGCTGAATTAGAATTAGCATTTTCACGATCAATATCATACATAATGATTTCTGAATCTTTTGATATTTCTTGAAACATTCTAGCATTATCAATCTTGTAGTTTCTATATGAACTATAACTATTTGCCACATCACTATCAATTGAAACAAGAGAAGTTTGAACTATTGTATGAAGTTTATATACTTCAATTTCATTAGTTTCTTCGCCTTTTAAAATAACTTTAATTAATTGATTTAATTTATCAAAATCTTGTTTAATTAATTTTTTTCCAACACGATCAGCACTTTTTGAAACGGCTGAAGATATTTTTTCAAAATCAAAATTTTCTAAAACACCATCTTTTTTTACTACTTTAATTTTCATAGAGCCCCTTTTATTTTCGTTGGAAAATACTTCTTAAATATTTAATATGTAATATTAATATGTAAATATTATACATATGGTTCTCACATATTATCAATCATTATATGATTTTTAAAATTTTATTTCCATATTTTTTAAAATATTTTATATTTTTAAGTAAAAATAGTTATAAATTTTAATTCTCTTTTCCT
>JBOFSS010000029.1:0-10052 GCA_051651665.1 Mycoplasma sp. | reverse complement strand
CTAAGTATTCTTTTAACTCATCAATTTCCATTATTTCAATATTTCTATCTTCTACTTTATTGGCTGAAAAACCTTCAGTTAATTTGTCAAATAGTTCATCATATAAAGATAATAATTCTGGTTTTTCAGTTTCAAGTATTTCCTTAGTTTTTGGTAATTCTTTAGTTTTAATATTACCTAAATTTGATGAAGGCATTACTTTAGTTTCAACTGGTGTAATAACTTTTGGTTTAGAAAATTCAAATGTTTTTGGTTGTTCATTTTTAGTAAGAATTTCTTTAGTTTCTTGAGGAGATAAAACTTTGAATTGCAAACCTTTTGTTTCAACTTTAGTTTCTTCTTTTTTGACTTTGGGAATTAGATTATCAAATTCTTCTGTGTTAATTGGTTTTAATTGACCATGTTTTAACATCATTTCTCTTTCATATTTCGCTTCTTCAACTTGAACTTCTGGTTGCATATATTTTACTTGATTCATTAGTAACCTCATTTAACTTTATAAATACTAATATTAATTATAGCAATAAAATTTACTTTAACATAATGATAACTATATTTTCATTATTATTTTATGTAAATTCTCTAACATTTAACATAAATAAAAAAACTGCATTAATAACATGCAGTTTTCCATTTATAAATTTTAGTTACTTAATTAGGCAACATTTAAAGATGTTTTTAAATCATTAAATGATTTTTCATAATTTTTGATAGAACCATATTTTTTAACTTTTAATTTATCTTCGATATATGTTGGGATAAACATTAATGTAATAAATAATGCTAATGTTACAAATAACATTATTCTTCCAATAACTCCATCTACACCGCCAATGTAATATTCAAAATTAGTTTGATCAATAAATATTTCATATGTATATAGATTACCGGTCATCTCTTTAATTAAATTATTGATTGATACCATATCTAGATTTTCTGAAACAAATGTAAACGATTCTTTCACTTCTGAATCAACTATACTAGTAAATTCTAATGTGAAAATTGCAGTAGCATCTTTTCATCCATCAACAGCCAAATGAGATAACATAAATACATTGATAATTGCTTCTAAGAATAAGAATAGAAGAACTATTCCAATAATAATAGTAGCTACTCAAGCAGATCAAACAAAGTGTTTATTTTTTTCAACTTTAACAAATTCTTTTTTTCTATTTTTTAATCCACCAAAAATAGGGAGCATAATGAACATGAAAGCAAAAACAGCTGTTCATGTAGCCATTAAATCAGAGAATTGATATAATTTATCCATGCCCGTTCCATAAAGTGAAACTCCAGCATCTTGATATGAATCTCCAATATATCCTAAAGCTCCGATAAGAGTAAATATTATGATGATAGGAACTGATGCAATAATTGAATACATAATACCAACATTTGGTTTATGCGGATTCAATTTACTTATATATTTTTCTGATAGTGGTAACTCACCTTCTCTAATCAAATCTTCTATAAATCTTGGACCTCACATAGCAAATGCATTTATAATTCCAAGAATTCCGATTCCAATCATTATATTAATAACACCAAAAATTCAACTTAGTTCTCTTGCTGCTAATCAGTCACCAATACCAAATAACCCCCCATTACCATTAATAGACATTGAAATTGCAATCATCAAATAAATGAATGTTACAACACCAAGACCTACAACAATAGCAGTCGGAGTTCTTTTTGGTTCTTTCATTTCAGTTTGTAAACCAGCAGTAGTATAAAAACCGTCATATGCAAAGAATATTGCACCAATCGCCATAAATATTCCAATACCTGGAGTCATATAAGCAAAATTTGTGTAATTTGAGTTTGAAGTAATATTTTGCGCATTACCAGGAATCACTGGTCCAGCACTAACATTAGCACCATCAGTTCCAGCAACTACAAAACCTAGAATTAAAACAGCAGCTAATGGAAGAAATTTAACTCCCATAATTCCCATGTTAATTAAGTTTCCAGCACGTGATGAACGACCAGATAAAACTACAAAAAATCCGGCAATAGCCAGTGAGATTAAAGTTCATAAAACTCAGTCAGCACTAGTATTGAAACTGTTTGAAACTCCAAAAGCATCTAATGCATCTTGTATTGACATTATTGCATAGAGAGGCATAAAGAAGTATGTTAATGGAAGATATATGTAAAACATAAAATTCTTTGATGCTTTATAAATAGCACGAGAGTTGAATACTTTACATCAACCAATTAATGACAAGTTGTCATTACGAGCACTTGCAATTTCTAATAATGCAAGTGCCATTGAGATAACAGCGAAAGCTGCAATAACTCATGAAAGAATGGCAAAAACCATTGATCCTTGTGAAAATTCAAGAACACCTTTAGCCTTGAAGAAGATTCCCGCACCTATCGATGAACCCATAACAATCAACATTGCTGAGAAGAAACCTATTTTTTTGCCAGTTGTTTGATTGGCTATCGTGGGGGCTTCACCAGCTATTGAAGATTGCTGTTTTTTATTTTTTTTCATAAAATTTACCTTTCTTGATTAAATTATTTAAGATAATTTAGTTTAATAAGCTGAACAATCTAGTTCATTTAAATCACTAACAGCAATTAACTACATAATTATTAATAAAAAAAATAACTACACCATGTGGTATAGTTATTTTTCATATAATAATTATTTATTATTAACTAGATACCACAAAATTAGAAAGCGAATGCTCTCTTAGTCTTTCTTGTAGTCTTTCTTGTACTAATAATTGTAATCATACTTTTATTATATACCAAAAAAATAAACACCTTTAAATTATTTGTATTTTAGGAAAAAATTTAAAGATAAATATCAAACTTTTACATTTTAGCATCACATAATAAAGATAAATAATAATGTATAATGAATCAATATGAAGAAAATATTATTAATAGAAGAAGATGTATCAAAAAGTTTTATTGAACTTTGTTCCTATGTAGCAGAGGGGATCAAACGAACAAAGAAATTTGATTTAACAATTGTTAATCAAAAAGATGTTAAGGAATGAACACTTAAAAATAGAGATGAAATAGGGGACTTTGATTGTGTTCTTATGTATAAAGAGGATGCTGAATTAAGAAGAATTTGTGACAAAATGAATGTTTTAGTTATTCCTAATACAAAATTCTATTCTAACTCTATTGATAAATGGACTCAATATGAATTGTTATCAAAGAATAGCCTCCCTACACCATACACTGTTAGATTGGATTCTTTTGATTTAAATCAAGATTATGATATCTTATTTGAAGAAATTAATAAGTTATTTAAAAATAAGAAAATAGTTATTAAAAAATCTGGCAGTTTCGGTGGTTTTGATGTGATGCTAATTACTACTAAAGAAGATTTTATTAATGCATGTAAAAAATATGAAAATGATTTTAAATACATGATTTTACAAGAATTTATACCAGAAGCTAAAGGCTTTGATTATAGAGTCTTAGTTATAGGGAATAAACCAATTATCACTATTAGAAGACAACAAACTAATTCTGATGATTTTAGAAGTAATGTTTGTCAAGGTGGTGAAGTGATATTTATGCAACCTATTGAGGAAATTGATATTCTTTGTGAAAAAATATCGAAAATATTTAATGCCGATATAGCTGGTGTTGATATTTTAGTTGGTAAGGATAAATATTATGTTTGCGAGGTGAATATAACGCCCGGTATATCATATCCAAATGCAGATGAAATTGCCGATATAGTGGCTAATTATATTGTTGGATTATTAGATGACAAATAAAGAAAAAAATTGATGTAGCAATATTTCGTTATATCCTTTCTCACCTCAATTCGAAAGGCATATATATAATTTAATTATTGATAATTTTAATGAATTTGATGAAAATTTAATGACTATTTCAATTGGTGTTGATAAATCAATTAGTTATAATAAATTAATTGAAATAGAGAATGATTCAAGCATATCAATAGATCAAAAGTCCAAAATTCTTAAACCAATATTTGAAATTAGAAAAATTTTAGAAAATAGAAATGGTTGAATAATTGCAGAACCGAAAGTAAATTTTAATGATGGCAAAAATGTTGATACTTCTAGTATTTTTGGTTTTATATATATCACAAAATTTGGTGTAAAAGATAGACTTAGTTTTTGGTTAAGAAGGAATCAAAAGGATATAGAAAAAAATTGATTATTTAAAACACTAATATCAGATAATGTATTCACTGATATTATAAATAATTTTTTGAGAAATTATTTCTTAGAAAAAAAGCAAGATATTTTTAAACCACTATTCTTGGCAACAGCATTTAATGGTGATTTTCATAATTATTTTGCAACTAACTCTAAGTTTGAATATTTATTTTCTTACTATGGATTTTTCCATGATTTTGTTGAGAAAGAAATGACTAAATCTTCATTAGGTGTAGATGGTATTGTTTTGACTAATTACTTCAATACTAGTAAAAATAAATTTTTGTTTAAAGAACAGATTTTTGAAAAAGGCACAAAAGAGTATATTCAAGATATCAAAAACACTACTTATAAAGATAAAGTCGAGTACACTCAATTTGATAAATTTCAAATTTTAGATAAAAGTATAATTGGTAATTATTTCCTAACTAATTCTTCTGATGAAAAACAGTTTATTAAATTGGATGGAAGAGAAATTAATTATTCACTAGAATCTTATAACGTTATTTTATGTGATAATGTAAAACGATTTTGCAATGAAGTTCTCAATATTAAATTTAAAAGAGGATCAATTAAAGGTATAAATGAAAAAAATGATATTAGACTAAGAATTATTTACCATGTCTCTGATTGTAATTTTCAGATAATTATATTTGTAGATACAAAATTAAAATGTAGTTTTTATGTAAAAGATTTTGAACAATTATTTGAAAATAAGCAATGAATTATAACTAATAAAGAAGATTTATTTTACATGAATTCTTTTTTGGAAAATGATCTGACTATCATTTCTGCCGACAGAAAGAGTGGTTCTTCTTCATATGTTAAGCAATTGATCAATAAGATTCAATTAGATAAAAGTGTTTCTATTAGATCAATGAAAAATGAAGCTGATCAGAATGACAATAAAAATAATGAGAAATATAATTCGATACTTACTAATAGGTTATTTAAATTTACAAATTCTAGTGACTTAATCACTGATCTTTTCATCTATTTGATAACATCAAAAAATAAACAAAATAAATTTAAGAAATCTAAGTATTTCTCAGGAAGAAAAATCAAGAGAATATGAAATTTTAAATTCACTCAATCTATATTGATAGCTTTGTATGCAACAGTACCAATTATGTTTTCATTATTTGTGAAATTCCTCACAGATTCTTTGTCATCATCATGGGATAATCACATCACAACTGCTTTTACATGGATAACATTTGGAATATTCTCACTGGTTTTATTATTTTCTCCGATTTCATGACTTTTATTTCCAAATTCAGAAATTGCAAAAATATCGAGATTGAACTTGCTTTATTTCTTGTTTGAAAGAAAACCATTTAAGAAGAATAATGTCAAGTATACTGATATCTATGTTATAGATGGAATCAACTCAAATAATATTGAAGATTTTAAAAAAGTTATTTCTAATTTTAATATTTTCAAATCTAAGAGAATAAATTTTGTATTAATCATATCAGATAATAATTTTATTGAATTAGAGAAAGAAGTTAAATTATGTATTGATAAAATATCGTCACTAAATAATGGAAGAAAAAAAGTTATTTATGAATCGAGATTTTTCAGTGTTTCAAATAATGAGAAAAAGCTTTTTGCTCATAATTACTTCTTCAAAGATATTTATCTTAAAAATCGAACTTACATTATCAATCACTATAATAATAAACAGCAATGAAATTTACAAAAAGTAGAAGAAACTCAAGAAGCTAACAACATTGGTCAAATTTATAGACTTCATAAAAATGATAGTAGCAAATTTTTATGTTCTTATGAAATCCCTGAATATGATTCTATGATAGTTGACGAATGTTTCCAAATTATAGATGAATTTTGCGAAATTTCATTTAACTATACTCAACTAGAAAAGTTTTTTCACAAACTAGTTTATGAATTACTTTTAATAAAAACTGATAAGTCAAGTAATAAAGAAGATGTGAATTCAGCAATAACTATTAACATTACAAAATTGCTGAATATTGTAATATTAAAAATTATTTCAAATAATATATATGCAATTTTAATCACTAAGAAACAATCTGTAGATAATTTAGTTGGAGAAGAACAGAAGATCTATTCTCTTCATAAAGAATTAATTAATAATCTGGTAAGAAAAATTTTAGGAGATGAAAATGATTAAAATTTCTGAAAATGTATTCTTAACAAAATTTAATAGTAATTATTCGAATGAGCTTACTGCAATATTCGTTGATAATATAAGTGATTTTTTGGATAATATGATGAAAGCTTATCAAAAGGTATCTTCTGCTAATTATCAAGAAAAGTCAAATCCTTCATTATTAAATAGTAATGAAATGTGTAAAAATATTAATGAATTACTTTCTAATGAAAGAGGTTATTTAATTGTAGCTAATTATTTCGATAAAGTTAATCCATGTGCAAATGGAATACTTGGATATATTTATATTTCTGATGTGTGCGGACATGATGAAATATCATTTTGATTAAAACCTGAATTTAGAGGTAAACTTGATATTAAATTCATAGAAATATTAAAAAAATATTTCAAATTAGTTGATACTAATAATTTGGTATGAGGGACTAGAAGCATTGCTAAAATAAGCCAAAAATATGCTTTAGAAATGGGCTTTAAAGAAATTCTATCATTCCCATATTTTATCAAAGAATTTATCGGGCATAAAGATGCTAATTTTTTAGATGAAAATGGTGTTGTAATTACTAAGTTTTTTTATAAACCTAAGAAAATAGAAAATATGATTCTTGCTAATGTAATTAAAGAAGCAAACCACCATTATATTTATGATTATTTTAAGAATTATGATATTGATAGAATAGTTGAAAAAGATATCCAAGGAACTATCCATAAATATTATTATTGTGGAAAAAAAGTGTCTAAATATAATGACTGTGGTTTCAAGATTTCTTTTTTCAATATTGAACCTAATGAATGATTAATCTCACTATCTAAAAAATTAATACATAACTCTGATGTCATCAAATCTAGAATTATTTTCCATATTAATTTGAATACTGTTCAAATAGTTCATTTTTATAACTCAGGAATTAAATCAACAACAATTAGAAATTATCATGAAATATTTGTTTCTTTAATAATGGAAGATCAAAATTAATTTTTATTTAATAAACCATATTGTTTTTATTGATAACTTGTATTTTTAAAAGAAATTTTATTATTAAATAAATATATCTTATAATGAATAGGTACATAATCTAATTATGATATTATATTATATATAATAAACAGTGAGGAAACATGAGAAATAAAATAATCATTGGAAACTGAAAGATGAATAAAAACTCAACTGAAAGTTTAGCTTTTATCAAAGAATTCAGTCAAACCAATTTTACACCAAAAGAAAACTTAACTTATGGTATTGCAATGCCTTCTATTAATATCCTTGCGGTATTATCAGAAAAACCATCTAACTTAGAAATTGCGGCACAAGATGTATCAAAATTTGAATCAGGTGCATATACTGGTGAAGTATCTGCCAAAATGCTCAAACATATTGGATTGAATTATGTTATTGTTGGACACAGTGAAAGAAGACAATACCATGGTGAAACTAGTGAAGATGTTAATCTTAAATCAAAAACTGCTATTGCAAATGGTTTAACACCAATAATTTGTGTTGGTGAAACATTAGAAGAATATGAGTCTAATAGATCTAAAGAAGTATTGGAAGATCAAATAGTTAAATCATTAAATGGATTAGACTTAACCAAAATTGTTGTTGCATATGAACCAGTATGAGCAATCGGAACTGGTAAAACTGCAACATTTGAATATGCACAAGATATGTGTAAATTCATTAGATCAATTACTGGTGAACAATTATTAATTCAATATGGTGGTTCAGTTAATGGTGATAATATCAATGAATTACTAAATCAAGCAGACATCGATGGCGCATTAGTAGGCGGAGCTTCATTAGAAGTAGCATCATTTGTGAAATTAATACAAAAATAGGAGAATAATATGAAAATGATAAATAAAAGAACAAAACTTATTGGTACAATAGGTCCAGCATCATCAAACATTAATGTGATGCGTGAATTAGTAAAAGAAGGTATGACTTGTATTAGAGCTAATTTTAGTCATGGTGACTTTGAAGAACATTTAGCTAAATTTGTAGTAGCTAAGGAAATTGAAAAAGAAACAAAAGTTCCTATTTCAATCCTTCTAGATACAAAAGGTCCAGAAATTAGAGTTGGAACTATGACAGATGGAGCACAATCTATTGTTTCTGGTTCGGAAATAACTGTTCATACAACTCCAGAAGCTTTCAAAAACCTTTTAGGAACTGCAACTGAATTATCTGTTTCTTACAGAATGGATAAAGATGTTGAAATCGGAGATCGTATTTTATTTGATGATGGAAAATTAATCACAAAAATTACAAGTATTGATACTGTCAAAGGTTTAATTAAAGCGAATGTTATAAATACTCACTTACTAAAAAATAATAAAAGAATTAACTTACCAGGTGTTGACTTTTCATTACCATTCTTAGCTGAAAAAGATATCAATGATATTAAATGAGGAATTAAACAAGGGATTACTCACGTTGCCGCTTCATTTGTTAATAATGCAGGAAATGTAAAAGAAATTAGAGATATTCTAAAAGCTAATAAAGCTGAACATATCCATGTTATTGCTAAAATAGAATCGCAAACAGGAATTGATAATATCGATGAAATTATCGAAGCTTCTGATGGTGTAATGGTTGCTCGTGGAGATTTAGGTTTAGAGATTCCTTACTATGAAGTACCATATAATCAAAAAATTATTATTAACAAATGTCGTAAAGCTGGTAAGTATGTTATAGTTGCTACACAAATGTTAGACTCTATGGAAAGAGTTCCACAACCTACAAGAGCTGAAGTAACTGATGTTTACTGAGCAACTGAATTAGGAGCTGACTCTACAATGTTATCTGGTGAATCTGCATCTGGTAATTTCCCGATTGAATCAGTTACAGTAATGTCAACAATCAACATGAGAGCTGAAGGTGAAAAATATAAGAGTGCTAAATATTTAGAAGATATTAAAAACTTCTATGAAAGTTCTATTAAAGATGAAAGAAACCAAATTGCTTATGAACTTGCTAAAAAAACAGCAAGTGGCGAATTCAAATATGCAGTAGTGTGTTCTGAATCAGGTAAATTATTAGAAACTATTGCACAATACCGTCCTAATTGTTCAATTGTTGGTGTTGTTAATAAAGAAGAAATGATTAGACAATTTGGAATTAGTTATGCAATATTCCCATGTATGGATTCATTAGAACTATATTCTGAAATTAGAAGAGATCCAACTGCTTCATCAAAAGCATTAGATGCTTACCAATGTAGCAAAGGTACAAAATACCTTTATATTCGTAGAAACAAAACTATCGAAGGAACTTACTAAGTTTACATATTAATTAAATAAAAAAAATAGTACCTGCGGGTACTATTTTTTTTATTTGTTAATTTATTATTTAATTATTTTTTTCATTTCAGCTTTGTATGCTTCTACTCCAGGTTGATCAAATGGATTGACATTATGTAGATAAGCAGCTGTTGATGCTGCAATTGCAAAAAATGCAATTAAATATCCAAAGTTATATTCATCAGTACCATCAACAATAATCGAAATGTGAGGAATATTTGCTTGCTCACTGTGTGCTCTTTCAACAGCTTGGTAAATATTGTTACTCAATTCTGTTAAATTTTTATTATAGATATAATCTAAGTTGTCATCATTATTAAATGATGATTTAGGAATTGCTATATCCACAAGTGGTTTTTTAAAAATTAACGCAGTTTCAAAGCAATGATCTATACCATCTTGATATAGTTGACCAATAGAATGTAAATCCTCACTGT
>JBOFSS010000028.1:0-10775 GCA_051651665.1 Mycoplasma sp. | reverse complement strand
GTGAGTATGGTGATATTATTTTTAAATTATTTGATAATACAGAAGAAAATAATGGTAAAAATACAAATATTTCTATATTTTCAGAAATTGAACTTCCAAACAAAGAATTTAATGTATTTGATCATGTAATACATTTATTTAAAAGATTTATAAATGGAATAAAGCTGATGAATGATGAAAGTTTCAATAATATGAAAAACATTAGGAATATAGATGGTTTATTAAATAATTACATATTAATAGATTTTATTCAGACAGTAAAATTGTTTTATAAAAAAGAAAATTTAGAAGAAGCTATTATGGAATCATCTAAAATTCTATCACTTGCAGACCCTAATATTTCATCGATTATAATTAGAGATTCTAATAATTTTGAAATATCAGGAATTGACGGAGTTAGATATCATGATGGTTCTATAAGCTCTCACTTAAACTTATCTTCAGGAACAATCCGTTTCATTTCTTTTTTAACAGCTATAATGTCATTTATTAAAGAAGGTCAAGCCACTATATTGATCGATGAATTAGATTCTTTTTTACATCCTGACTTATGTGAATTTTTTAAGAATTTAGTTAAGTTTACTAATAAGAATATCCAATTAATATTTACATCCCATAATTATTATGTATCTACATCTAATTTATCATCGAAACAAATATTTTTCATTGAATCTGATTGCGATAATATTAATAAAAAAATTATCAAAACATCGAGTGTTTTAAATCATAATTATTCAACTATTAATAGTTTAATAACAAAACGAATCGGTAGTCACCCAAGTTCTATAGAAGCTGAATCGATAATATCTGAAATACTTGATATTTTAAATGAGGGAAATGATTAAAATGTCTAAAAGTAAATTTTCACTATTAATATGTACAGAAGGAGTAGAATGTAAAACTGAGAAAACATTTTTCAATTGCTTTAATAGTTCGTTTTGTAGATTTATATTCTTAAATGCACCATCAACAAAAACATCCGATAAAGGCGCGCAATGCATTAAAAATCAAATCAATGGAAATTTAATAAGAGCTGGCGAAATGTTTAATGAAGGGATGAATAAAAATTCTGAAGATTACATTGTTTTTGTCACACATGATTGTGATTGTAAAGATCAAGAAGAAGTTCATAATAATGCATTCAAAATCATCGAGTCTATTTTTCGTGAAAAAAATATAAAAGTTAATAGAATTTGCATTGAAGGTAAGTCTTTTGATTATTTTATCTGAGAACTTTCAAATTTAAATTCTATTTTTAACAATTCTGCAGAAGAAGTTTCTATGGATAAAATTTTAAATGAATGAAAAATTAAAAAAGAAAAATACGTCGGAAAAATTTTACAAACCTCTTTTTTTATAGAAAATATTAATGATGAAAATTTGAGTTTTTCAAGAAAATTAGAAAAAATGTTCAAAGTTTTAGAGCAAAAATATGGAGAGAACTATCTAGATAAACTATCTGATTATTTTATAATGTTGAAAGAAATAGTTAATATCTTCAATAATTAATATTCACTTTTGCAAAAAAGTCTATTTGATTATATTTGAAAAATATTTTTCATCTTCATTATAAAACCTAATTATTTCAGACTCTTTTCCATCAATCTTATAAAATACTTTATTCTTAAAGTTTTCATCTTGTCTTAAGTATTTTTTAATCTTACTTCATGAATTGTTATAAAAACAGAGTTTTGAAGATAATCATATAATTTGGTTTCATTAAAATTAATCAAAGACTTTTGATTTTTTTTCAATAATTATAATTATATTTTTAGATGTATTAATTTTTAATCATTTATCGAATCATATAATAGCTTTACAATTCTAAAATCTCTATTAACTGTTGGTTTTCAAGTTATTCTTTGATGTTATTATTAAGATCATATGATGGGTTTGGCCTTAATTTTTGTAATTTTATTTTTTAATAGTTACTTCGGTATCTTTTTTTTATTATAAACTTCCATCAAGAGAGTTGTACCCACTTCAGATTTTGTAATATCTTATAATTTTTTATTTTTTAAATATTAGCAAATGGACTTAATCTAGTGAAATGAATGGAATTATATCTTTTCCAAAGATTAATACCACTAAGTGGTTAAAGATATTAAAAATCAATTTAAAACCTTTAAAATTCTATATTTCATATGAAAATAGTGAATTTTATAACCTCTAATTAAAGAATGATAATAATTCATTAATTGGAGGTTATTTAATTTTTATTATGAATGGTATTTTAAAAACTGCCCATGTATCAATTGTCACAAGGACTGAAAAATCAATATTACGATAGATAAAGAAATACATATAATCCAATAACTATTGATAAGCATTTTTAAGTAATGATTTTTCTTAATAATGGACTAATACATTTATTTAAATATTTTTTTACTATTTTATGTTAATTTTTATAAAAAAAATTGTCCTTAGACAATTTTATTAAGTTTTTGTAATATTAAACTTTTAGTTTAACATTTGATTCATCACCTTCTTTTTCATTTCAATAATAAGTTGCTCAATTATTTGGTCCTTCTGGATTATACAATCCTAATTGATCAAATAATTCTTGATCAACTGATATAGATGTAATTTTTTCACAATATGAAAATGCCTCATTACCAATGATAACACCATCAGGAATTATTAAATCACCTGTTAAAAATTCAATGCTATTAAATGCTCCAGCTTTGATTTCTTTCAATCCTTCTGGCATCTTGTTGATAGTTTTAAAACCAGTTACTTGAAATGCAAGTTGACCTATAATTTCTACATTATCATGGAAAACTATTTGATTACCATTTTTTCTAAAACTACCACTAAAAGCATATTCAGCTATTTCATTAACTTTTTTTGGAATGATTAAATCACCTGTCAATCCAGTACAATCTTTAAAACTCCCTTTACCAATGGTAGTTAAAGTTTCTGGTAAAACTAGTTCATTCATAGCATTTTCTGCTCCAGCGAAAGTTCAATTTCCTATCTCCTCTATAACACTACCTTTTTCAAAGGTTATTGTTTTTATATAGCTAGAAATAGAAGCACTAAACCCTTGAGGGAAATACTCTGGAGAAATAGTACTTTTAACAGGGGTTTCATTAATTTCTTTTGGAATAACTAAATGACCTGTTTTTGCTCATTCAATACCTTGTTCAGTATCTATTCAACCATCTTTAATGGATAAAACACCTTCTGTTGTAATATTGAACATTTCAGCAATTACTGGATATTCCGGGCTTGGTTTAACATTATCATTTTGGTTAGTTTGATTTTTATTCATTAAAGGAATACCAACACCTAACCCTACTGATAAACCGATTAAGAGTAGAGCTGCAAGACCTGCAATTCAAACTTTTTTCTTATTTTTAGTATATTTTTCTTTTAAACTAACTTTTGGTTTTTGTTCAGTTGATTCCACTTCAACGTTTTCAACTGAATTTTCATTTAAATTATTTTCCATATTTTACCTCATAAATTATATTGATATAATTATAACAAATCTTATATCATAATGAGAACTTTCATAAATTAATTAAAGCAAACAATAGATCACACATTATATTTATTAATCATAATTATTTTAGTGACTTATAATAAAGTATTAAGCATTAAATGAGGTAATTTATGAAAATAGTAGTAGTTGGTATTAATCATGCAGGAACATCTGCAATTAGAACATTATTGGAGCAAAATCCTAACCACGAAGTTGTTGCTATTGATAGAAATGATAATATTTCATTTTTAGGTTGTGGCATAGCTTTATCAGTGGCTGGAGTTGTTAAAGATACTAACGATCTTTTCTATTCTAACCCAGAAGAATTAAAATCAATGGGGGCTTCTGTATTTATGAATACAGATGTTATTACAATTGATCAAAAATTAAAACAAGTCCACACTGTTGATTTATTAACTAAAAAAGAAGTTATTCATCAATATGAAAAACTTATATATGCAGCAGGATCATGACCTATTGACTTATGTTCATCTAAAAGTAATTTAGAAAATGTAGAATTTTGTAAATTATATCAACATGCACAAAGATTGATTGCAAAAGCTGATGATGAAAGTATCAAAACAGTTACAATAGTTGGAGCTGGTTATATAGGTATGGAATTGGTTGAAGCATATCACTTAAAAGGCAAAGAAGTTCATTTAGTTGATTTGTCAGAAAGAGTTCTAGCAAATTATGTTGATAAAGAGGTAAGTGATGTAATTGAAAGCAAATTAAAAGAGTCAAATATTCACCTTCATTTAGCAACATCTGTTACTGGATATGAAGGTATTGACAAAGTTAATCAAGTAATTACATCGAAAGGTTCTCATCAATCCGACTTAGTAATTGAATGTGTTGGTTTTAAACCAAATCATGAATTATTATCAAATGTTGAAAAAATAAAAAATGGTTCAATTATTGTAAATAAATATTGCCAAACATCAGATCATGATGTTTATGCATTAGGTGATGTTGCGGCTTTTTATGATGCTGCGACAAAAACACATCGTCAAATTGCATTAGCTACAAATGCTGTAAAATCTGGAATTGTAACAGCATGCAACATTAA
Organism: Mycoplasma sp.; assembly: GCA_051651665.1. Classification (GTDB taxonomy): domain Bacteria; phylum Bacillota_I; class Bacilli_A; order Mycoplasmatales; family Mycoplasmoidaceae; genus Mycoplasma_L. The sequence goes on along the minus strand of JBOFSS010000028.1, from coordinate 6,219 downwards.
TGGGATAAACCAAATATCCTTAGATTCAGTATGTGGAACAAGTGCATTGTGTGTATTTGGTAAGCATATAGCATCATCAGGGATTAATGAAATTCAAGCTCAAAAATTTGGTTTAAAAGTTAAATCAATGGTATATACAGATAATGATCGATGTGAATTTATGGGAATGGATAAAGATAATCTTGTAACTATTAAAATAGTTTATGAAGAAGATACTTTTAGATTAGTTGGTGCTCAAATTATTTCTAACGATAAAAAGGATCACTCAGAATGTATTTTTGCTCTTTCTTTAGCAATTCAACAAGAATTGACACTATTTAAACTTGCTCTAACAGACTTTTATTTCTTACCGCATTTAAATAAACCATTCAACTTTATTCTTTCAGCCATACTAAAAACTTTAGGCTTAAAATATTTCGATAAAAAGTAAATCTATTTAATAATTAGTATATAAAAATGCAACCGGATGAAGGGTTGCATTTTTTAAAATTTAATTAGCGTAAGAACCCTTGTCAGATTCTTACATATTAAGTATATCTTTTTTTTATGTTTTAATGGATTTATTTAATTTTTATCAATATAAAAATTAAATTGACTTAATAAAATAATCAAATATTTTGTGTGGGTTACTTGGTTTAGAACTATATTCTGGATGAAATAGAGTACCTACAAAGAAAGGGTGATCTTTTAATTCTATAATCTCAATTCCATTATTTGTACTGGTACCACTTATGATAACATCCTTAAATAGACTAATTACATCAGTATTTAAAACTCAAGAAGATCAATGTCTTTCAAAAGATGAAGAAGAACTATAAATCTTGTTAGCTAATGAGTCATTGGCGATTTTAACTTCTTTATTACCTAAACATCAATTTGGTAGAGTTTCTTTCGAAATAATTTCATTTGTAAAATTTGATTTTGAATTCAAATAATCCAACATTACTTTCATACCTAATTTAATTCCTAAACATGGTTTTTTATTTTCAACACAGTGTTTTGCAACAAATTCTAATTGTTTAACTCCACGCTCTCCCGAACCGTCAGGAATAATAAAACCATCATATTCTGATAATAATTGGTTGTGATTAGATTCTGTCAAATCTTCAGAAGCTAGTAATTTAAAATCAACATCAACTTTATTTTTATATCCTGAAATTTTCAATGATTCTATTAAAGATAAGTAAGAATCATTTAATTCAGTATATTTACCACAAATACAAATATTCACTTTTTTAGATTTTTCAACAAAGATACTTTCTAAGAAGTTATCTCAATCAATCATATTAAATTTATATTCTTCGATTCCAAAATGTTTCATTAAAGAAATATGGATACCTTGATCAAAAAGAACTTTTGGTACTTCATATAAATATTGACAATCTTTTGATACAAAGATATTTTCTTGTTTGATATCACATGTTCAAGATAATTTTGTTTTATCATAATCAGATATCATATCTTTATATCTTAAAACTAAGAAAGAAGGGGTTATCCCTAAGTTTCTTAAACTCTTAACTGAATTTTGAGTTGGTTTAGTTTTCACTTCATCATTTGCAGATAATTGAAATAATGGTGAACAATGAACAAATAGTACATTATTGTTTTTTGCATGAAATATTCTTAATGCTTCAATATAAGGCAATCCTTCAATATCACCAACTGTTCCACCAATTTCAATAACCAAGAAATCTGGGTCATTAGAAGAAGAAACTGCATATTCAATTTTTTCAATAATTTTACCAGTAAAATGAGGCACAACTTGAACAGTTGCTCCATCATATTTACCTTCTAATTCATCCCTTAATAACTCAGTGTATAATTTCCCACTTGTTCATGTAGCTGCAGATGTTAAGTTTAAACCTGTAAATCTTTCATAATGTCCTAAATCTAAATCAGCTTTTTGTCCATCCTCCGTAATAAACACTTCACCGTGTTGAAGTGGGTTAAGCAATCCTGGGTCTGTATTTAAATACGGATCTAGTTTTAACATTGCAACACTAAATCCTCCGTGCTTTAAAATACATCCCAAACTACTTGCGATAATTCCTTTTCCTAAAGAAGAGTAAACTCCTCCGGTAACTACTATAATTTTTGTTTTCATATCATTAAATATAATGTAATTTTTATTTTAATCAACATGTTTTTTTAGTTATGAAAATATCATTTAAAAAAAATGTATTTTTATCTCAAAATGGTGAGTTAATTAAAGGTTGCTATGTAAAAAACAGCAATATTTTCTTTATCTTGAAATCACTATTTTTAAAAAATTAATGATTCTTATATAAATATAAGTATACAAATAAAAATTATTTTTAAATATTTTTTTGCATTTTAACTTTTTTTTGAATTATAATGAATATGTACAAAACTTCATAATTTGTATGGTTGTTCTTTATTAATCAAAAATAACGTTTTGCTTAACAGCACTTTGTTTATCTGGTTAGTTATATTTGCGAAGGTTACGATCATTGCACAATAATATAAATAAAAATATAAACATATTAAAAAACAATATAATGATTATGCTAAAAGAATATTTATGGTTTTACCAACTTATCTCCATTTGGAGTGCAACCATCTTGAAGATGTGCAACAAAAAGTAACACAAAACAAAATGATCATTTCGATACACACCTTAACGGGTGTGTATTTTTATTGTAAAATTTGTTTATCACATTTTTTAAATTAATACATTTTAATAAAACTAGTAGTTTAAGATTGTGTTCAGTAGCCTTACTTCAAATACAATTGAAATTTTCCATATAATATTATCTATCTTAATAACTGCAATTTTGATATAATTAATATAAGTATATATATAAATATAGTTATTGGAGATAATATGAGCAAAATAGAAAATTTCTTACTTCTAAATAATCACGAAGAAAATAAAACCTTAATAGAAGTAATTGAACAATACTTAAAGGAAGTTAACCTTTTAGTTTCTAATTTACATACAACTTACTTTGTTGATAATTGAAATAAAGCTGTAAGCTTACCTAAGAAAGGTAAATTGTATGATGTTTCATGATACAAAAATATCCTTATTGCATCTTCAATTTTAGTTGATAGATTAAACGGTGAAGATATTGTTGATAAAAATTATGAATTATCATTAACTGATTATTCAAATGTGACATTTAACTCATTATTTGATAAATGAAATAAAATTATTGAAATTGTTAAATTTAATACAAATGAATTTGAATGAGCCGAATTTAACAAAAGATATGAAATCAATCAATCAACTGTTAGATTAGAAAAATTAGCACATCATAATGTTCAATTAGATATGGATGAATTTAATAAAGTGTCACTTAATATCTCTATTTACCCTACTTCACCTGTTAAATTTGGCGATGAAGAAAAATCAATTGTTTCAGATATTAAAAAATGAAATTTAAAAAATATAGAATTATCATTTAATTGATTAAAATCAAATCAAAGAAACATTAGAACATATAAAGTTAAAACAAAAATGAAACCAATTCAAAATCATGAATTAACTCATATCAATAAAATGCTTGATACACTAAACACTTATTTAGATGAAAATCAAAAACCAATTAATAAAATTACTAAATTACTACCACAAGAAGAAAAAGTAGTTGATACTATTGAAACTAAGGTTGAAAACATTGAATCACACAATTTTAAAGAAGAAATAATAACTGAAGAAATTGTAGAACCTATTGCATCTGAACTTAAAGAAGTAGTTGATAAAATTGAAGTTGTCGAAAGAAAACTAAATGAATTATCTAATGCTAAAGAAATTTCTAAAGAAGAAAAAAATAAATATGAAGAGTTAATTAAAGTTGCTATTCATACACTCCCTAAAAATTTGCAAGATAAAATTAATAAAAATCTAAAAGATGTTGTTAGATCTGCTGAAGCTGCTTAATAATTAAATTTAACATAACCAAAAGGTTATGTTTTTTTATATAAAACATGTATTTATTGAGTTGTGAATTTCTTCACTACTAAAATGTAAATATCTAGATGTTGTTTCTAAATTAGCGTGTCCTAATAATTCAGCAACTATTTTAATATTTATATTATTTTTAAGTAAATGTGTTGCATATGAACTTCTTAAGTCATGTGGTTTTAAACAATAACCTAAATACTTTTGACTGAATGACTTAATAATTAAATTTAATTGCTTGTATGTTAATTCATTGCCATTACTTTTAATGTTAATTTTATCATATGGTCAAGATTTGAATAATTCGATAAAAGAATCGCATAAATATACACTTCGTTCTTTTGACCCTTTACCAGTAACTTTAATATGGTTATTTTTTATCTTAGATAATTTAATTTGACTAATTTCACATGATCTAATACCAGTTGTATAAAGTAATGTAAATATCAATCAATTCCTTTTACTTAAAAATGAATTAGTTATAATATTACTTTTAATTTCTTCGAACTCTTTAAAAGTCATAACTCTTTTTCTTGTTCTAATAGAAGATGGTAATTTAATATCCCTAACTTCTGATATTAATAAATCTAATTCTTGATATTTTAAGTAATTGAGAATAGCATAATAAAATAATTTTGTCGAATTAGCTGAATGAGTAGAATGGTATTTTTTAATACATTCAGTGAATAATTGCTTATTCAGTTTTTTATTAGATGTCATGTTATTTCATAACTTTATCATTTTTAAGTATGTTGTTATTGTTGTATTTGAAAAATTTTTATTAATTAAATGTTGTTTGTATGTCATATATCCTCATTAATAAATACACATATTTATTAACAAAAAATAAAAAAACGAGGTTTCCCTCGTTTTAATATTTAATAAATTATTAATTTTAGTTAGTAATTAATACTTTGAATCCAGGTCCCATAGTTGAAGTAACTGATATATTTTGTATAAAATTACCTTTAACTGTACTTGGTCTTTTAGATTTTAATAAGGTAAGTAATGCTGAAACATTTTCTACGATGTGTTCAGAACTAGAAGATACTTTACCAACAGTCATATGAATATTTCCATATGTATCAGTACGGTATTCAAATTTACCTAATTTGAATTCTTTAATAGTTTTGATTAAGTCTTGACTAACTGTCCCTGTTTTAGGGTTTGGCATTAATCCTCTAGGACCTAATAATTTACCAAGCTTACTTAAAGCTGGCATCATTTTAGGAGTAGTTAAGATAACATCATAACCTAAGAAACCATTTTCAATTTCTTTAATCATATCTGTTCCACCAAAAAAGTCAGCACCAGCTGCTTTTGCATCAGCTTCAGAGATATCATCACTTAAAGCTAAAATTTTAAGAACTTTACCATTACTATGTGGAAAAGAGAAAGTTCCTCTTAATTGTTGTTCAGCTTTTGTAGTATCTAAGTTTAACTTAACAGCTACATCGATAGAACCATCAAATTTTGTAATTGATGTAGTTTGAGCTAATTTAACAGCTTCTTCTAATGAGTAGATTTTTTTAGCATCTAATTGAGCATATGCTTTTTGCATTTTTTTAGAAATTTTTCTCATTATTAGTTAACCTTTTTTGCTGACTTTGTAATTGGGTCAACACCTTCTACTTCAATTCCCATTTGCATAGCTGAACCAACAACCATTCTAAATGCAGCATCTACATCGTTAGCATTCATATCTTTAAGTTTGTATGCAGCAATTTCCATTGCTTTTTCTTTAGAGATTTTTCCTGCTTTTGTAGTTTTAGCATTAACAGAACCTTTAGCGATTCCTGCTGCTTCTTTTAATAAAATTGAAGCTGGGGTAGTTTTTAAAACGAAATCAAATGATTTGTCTTTATAAGCATAGATAACTACTGGGATAACTTTTCCAACTTGATCCTTTGTAGCATCATTATATGCTCTTGTAAATTCTGGCATGTTGATACCAACAGATGCCAAGGCTGGACCAGGCTTAGCCTGACCACCGATAATGTCGAGTTTTGCAACTCTGACAACGTCTTTCTTTTTAGGAGCCACGTGCAACCTTTCTTTCCTCTTACAATGTAAGAATGTTCACTATGTGGTATAGCGACACTATTGTGTCTTCCACTTGCTACTAATAGATATAAATATCTAAAAATAACTTCTATATTATATATGTATAATAAAACTATGAAATTATTTAAATATAACAAACGAATTAAAGGTATTATTTCATTGATTAATTCTTATTTTTGAAAAACAAAAATCGGACCAATTTTCTCTGTTTTATTCCCATTAATAATGAT
>JBOFSS010000027.1:0-8128 GCA_051651665.1 Mycoplasma sp. | reverse complement strand
ATATATATTTCTCATGATCAAAAATTACTAGATTTTAATTTTATTCTTACTCCAGGACATTCACCTGATTCAATGTGCATTATTTTGGATGACTACATTATAACTGGTGATTTAATTTTTGAAACCTGCATTGGACGAACAGACTTTATTTTCTCTGATATTAATAAAATGCAAGAATCACTACAAAAAATAAAAACTATTTTTCAAAATAATTTAGAAAAAAAAGTTATTTCTGGCCATGGTATGCCCACAACTGTTAAAACGATTTTAGCTTGTAATCAGTATATTATTTAATTCTCTTAAAACCTAATGTTCTAAGATCACAATCATTAATTTCTTTTTGATCATCAATAAACCATAAGTCACATTGCTTCCCATTCATTAAAGCTATGTAAAAATTTTTGTATGACATCTTTCATTTGGTATTTTCATAAAAGTTTTTTTGCAAGAAATCTTTCATAGTATCTCTTTGAGTATAACCTTCCATTGGACAACCACAAGGAAGTACTGCAATGTTTAGTTTGTTAGCTGCATTTATTATATTTCTCTCACGGCAAGTAATCATCGGACGTATAAATCACACATCGCTTCTATCTAAATACATTTTCGGTTTGAATGTTGCAATTCTTCCTTCATTAATCAAATTAAGAAACATTGTTTCAATTGCATCATCTGCATGATGACCCATAGCAACTTTGTTACAACCATATTTTTTTGCCGCATCAATCAGAATAGCTTTTTTCATTTTTGAACACAAACTACACTGAATTTTACCCTTTTTCATCTGAGCTTTAAGAATTTCACCCATATGAGTATCTTCTAAATGGAATTCGACATTTTGTTCTTTTCAAAAATCAGACAAAATATCATAATCAACAGCACACAAGTTCATTTTTAAGTGAACTCCAACCACAGTAAAGTTATATCCAATTTTTTTAGAAATTATATTTAAAGCTTGTAATAGAATCATGGAATCTTTACCACCTGAAATTCCAACACAAATTCTATCGCCATCTTCGATCATATCAAATATTTTGTTAGCTTCTAAAATTTTTCCGATTATTTTTTGCATATTACCTCGACACAATATTATAACAAATATATAAGATTACAAATGAACTTACATTATATCTAATCAATATTTATTAGATTAATATAGAATATATTATATATGAATATTAACTTTGAATGAGACTGGCGGAATATCTTACTATTATCAGCAATAATAATCGCTATTTTAATTGTTGCTGGAATGACTATTTTTAGTTCGAAAATAAAGTTCTTCGATGAACGTAAAAAAATAACATTTATCAATAGTGTTGCAGTGACATTAGGCTTAATAATAGGTATCAGCATATCTTCCACTAGCGGATTTAAAACATTTGATGAACTTAATACTAATGGATATTGATATAGTATGATGATTTATGTTATGTCAAGTTTAACCGGGTTTGTATTGACGGCATTATTATTATGATTTCTTTTTATGTTGCCACTAAGATTTTTTTCAAATTTATATTACTTCACAACTTATAAAAAACCATTAAGATCATTCTTCAAAATATCATCATTTTATTTTGCTTTTGCTTTTCTAGCTATTGGTGTATCAATGTTGCAGTATTTTATGAAGGACTCTTTTTTTGCATTTGATTCAGCTTTTAGTTATGACAGAATAAAAATAAACAAAGATTTTCATCCTAGTATATATATCGCAGGAAGATATATATTAAGTCATTTTGTCGCTGATGCCAATTACACCTTTTATTTAATTATTTCATGTGTGTCAATTATGATAATTCAAATTATTTTTATTATGATTATGAAAAATAAAAATCCAACAAAATTAAGAAAAATGATTAATTTATCTGATAAAATTGCAAATAAATCAAAAATTGTCTCACATATTTCATCTGTGCTTATTTTTACGTCAATAACAACATCATTATTAGTTCAACCATTAGGGACATTTATTCACATTGCATTAGTCATTATGCTGATGTTGCTATTATTATTTTTGGTTGTAGCATTCAATGCTTTATATTCAATTATTTGAAATAAAGTATCTTTTAAAGAATACAAAAAAATATTTTTAATTGGAATAGGTTCTTCTATCAAAACGAGCAACTTTGATGCTTTATTAAATGATGTTAAGTCAAAACACACTTACAAAGGTTTTGAAAATTTGCCGACTAAATATAATTCTTACAATATTTTTGCAACAATTATTTTCCCAATATTAATAGTAGGTTATTTAGGTTTCACAAGTGGACCATTATTGTATGAAAGTAACTTAACAATGCATACATATTTTTGAATAACTTTGTTATGCTTAGGATATATTTTTAACTTTGCCTATTCTTTTAAATCTAACAATATAACTGCTAGTAAGTTAATGTTAGGGATGGGAGCTGCTTATGTTGTGACAGGGTTTAATACTGGTATTTTAAACTTCTTCAACCCTTTAATTAATAGGATTGCTAATTTAGCTGCATATTCATCATATATCTCTTTTGCATCTTACAATCTAAAGAAAAATAAGGATAATTAATTTTTTAATATAATTCTTATTGTTATAATATTTCTAGGTAATTATATGGATATATTAAAAATAATAGAAAAACTTAAGATTGACAAAAGTGGTGCAGACATATTTTATAATAAATTTGCAAAGTTCAATCCAATATTAAATGACGAAGTTAATGGTAAATTGATCGTTATTACATCATTAAACCCAACTCCAGCAGGAGAAGGAAAAACAACTTTATTGATAGGATTAACTGATGCTTTTAACCATGAAAACTTAAGTGCCATTGGAACTTTGAGGGAACCTAGTTTAGGACCTGTCTTTGGAATGAAAGGTGGTGCTTCTGGTGGTGGTAATTCAACTTTAAAACATGGTATTGAAATCGACTTACATTTCACTAATGATTTTCATAGTATATCAACAGCTAATAACTTAATTTCATCTGTAATTGAAAATGAAATATATTTTAACTCTGATTTAAATATAGATCATAATAACATCTTATGAAAAAGATGTATTGATTTAAATGAAAGAGGATTAAGACAAATTGAGGTAAAGATAAATAATGAGAAAAAATATACTACCGGCTTTAACATAACAGCTGCTAGTGATTTGATGGCACTTTGATGTTTGGTTGATAATCAATTCGACTTCATTGAAGAATTGGATAACACTATAGTGGCATTTAATCTAAATGGTGCACCTATTAGAATTAGAGATTTAGAACTTTCAAGCGCCATTGTTAAAATTTTAGAAAATGTTTTCAAACCTAATTTAGCATTAACAAGTAATAATTCACCAATGATTATTCATGGCGGACCTTTTGCAAACATAGCCCATGGATGCAATACAGTTATTGCGACAAAAACAGCGCTTAATATTGCTGACTATGTCTTTACTGAATGCGGTTTTGGTTCAGATTTAGGATTAGAAAAGTTCATGAATATAAAAATGCAAAGAACAGGTTTATATCCTTCGTTGATTATAATATGTGTCACTATTAAAGCGATGAAATACCATGGTTCAATGGAAGATAGTATTAAATCTCTAAAAGCGGGCTTCTTAAATTTAAAAGCGCATATTAATCATTCTGAAAAGTATAACATCACACCATTAATCATATTGAATCTAAATAAACAAGACACAGAAGAAGAAGTTGAATTATTTAAAAAAATGATGCAATCAAATAATTTAAATTATGAAATATCAAATATTTATAATGAAGGTCCTGCAAATTCATCGAAGATAGTGAATAAAATAATTGATTCATTACAAAATCCAGAAAAAAAATTCCTATATGAAAGTAAAGATTCACTAAAAGAAAAAATATATAAAATATGCAAGAATTCATATGGCATCGAAAACATCATTTTTAATGATGGGTGTGATTCCATCTTAGAAGATAAATCGCTACAAGAATATTTTATTTGTATGGCCAAAACACAATACTCATTATCAAGTGACGAAAAAGTATTGAATTTACCAGAAAATGGGATTATAGAAATTAAGTCAATTGAAATAAACCATGCAGCAAAATTTATTATTCCTATATGCGGAACGATTTGAAAAATGCCAGGTTTATCAAAAAAACCAAGAGCTAAAAACTTTTAATTGATTCATTAATCATATTATTGTTGAAATTATTAAGATTAAATGTAAAATTAATTATAAATTATATGAAATTTGAATCTAAAAATAAAAAGAATAAAAATAAAGAAATAGAAGCTGAATTAGAGAATGATCTTCCATTTTTTTCTATCCCTATTAAGAAAGTTAAGAAATCTGGTCAAAGCTTTGATAAATTAAAAACATATATCCAAAATAAAGCATTTCTAGATAGAAATAAAAATTTTGAAATTGTTAATTTTAAGTCAAATATTGTTAAATTCAGTTTTCTATTTATGAAAAAAGGATTTCGTAAACAATTAGCACTTTTAATCATGTTGGCATTAACAATGAGTGTTGCATCAGTTTTCTTAGTTCAAAACACTGGTTTGTATTCTGCTGGTATTGGTGGTGTTTTCCAAGGGATAGCTAGAATCGCTGAAACAATAATGATAAAATCAAATGTTGATCACAATACCGTTGTAGGTGTTTATAATTCAATTTTTTGAGGCACTTATTTTTTGGCAAATATCCCTTTATTGATATTTTCTTACAAAAAAATATCTAAACAATTTGCTTATATGACCATTGTATATATATTGTTTAATCAACTATTTGGATTTGCATTAAGCTTCATTCCAGGTATAAGGGACATCCATATTTTTGGACCAGCATATATACAAGATGGTGAATTCTCTGCATTTAACATAGCAATAACTAGTTGAAGTCATGGTAACGATGCTTTTAGTTTGTTTATTTACTCGCTAGTCTCTGGTTTATTAACGGGACTTCAATTTGCAATTATATATATAATTGGCGGAAGTTCTGGTGGTACAGATATAATAACATTCTATTATGCTAAGAAAAAAAATAAATCAGTTGGGTCTATTTTTGCGGTGATAAATATATTTTGTATTTTCATAGCCGTTATGTTGGGGTCATTGACTTCAATTATGATAATTGATAAGGATTTAGTGACTGTGGATCCTAATACATTTTTACAATACTTCTTTTCGCCGAATTTATTATTTTCTATATTAATGACTGTTATTGTTTCTTTAGAAGTGAATTATTTGTTTCCTAAATTAAACTTCACACAAATAAAAATTTACACTTCAAATGCAAAAGTTTTATATCAAAAACTTATAAATGTTGGTTACAAACACGATGTATTTATCAACGAATTAAAAAATACAATGACTGATGAAACAACATTTACACTTGAAACAATTTGTATGTATATAGAATTGCCAACAATATTATCAACTATAAGATCAGTGGATAAAAATTCAATGATATCTATAAATCGACTGTCTGATATAGATGGTGATATGTATATAATTAAATAGTTGATATATCAACTATTTTTTTAAATTTAACTATATTAATTTTATTACTAATAATTTCTTTTAAATCATTTGCAACGATATCAATAAAAATATTTTCTACATTATGATTAATTTCCAGTAACGGTAATTCAATAAATTCTGAGTCAAGTCATGTATGATATTTGATATCTCCCGTTAAGAAAACGTCAACATCAATTTTAGCGACTTCTTCAAGTAAGCTTCCGCCACTTCCAGAACATATTGCTATTTTATTAATTTCATTATTTTCAAATTTAGTTAAATAACTAACTGAACTCAATTTATATTTTTCTTTGACAAAAATCGCAAATTCTTTTAATTTCATACTGTCTTTCAAAATTGCTACATAAAAATCATTAGTGTCATTACCAGGTTTGATTGTACATAAATTCAACTCTTTTAATAAAATGGCATTCAATCCAAATTCATACTTGTCAATAGGTGTATGAATATATATTGCATTGATATTATTTGATTTAAGTTTGCTATACAATGATGCAGGTATAGAATTTGTATTATCTAAATCATCAATAAAAAGAGGGTGATGAACGATTATTAAATTTGCATTAGAGTTAATCGCTTCATTGATAGAATCATTTGTAATATCAAGTGATATTACAATATTTTTTATTTCTTCGTTAGAAAAAAGTTCTAGCTTAGAATTATCTCATATTTCTTGATTTTCAAAAGAATATTTTTTATATAAGATATTATACAAATCTTTTATTTTCATATTTTGAAATCCTTCTCGAAAGATGCTTTAGCTCATTATGTTTTTTTGTTTTTATATTATTATTTTCGATTTGTTCAATATACTCTTTTTGTTGTTTTAGATAATCTAAATATAATGCTTTGTCTTTTATTTTATTTCATGAACCTAAAAGTAAATTAGAGTAGCTTGAAAACCTTTTTAGATTAGATTTTTGAATTACAAATATTGGATAATATATTTTATTCTCTAAAACATAATACTCATTAATGATTTTAAATTTATTTTTAACAAGTCATTGCCTTAATAAAAATTCGTTTTTATTTGTTTGTAATATAAACGTATTCACCTTCAACTTATTGTTTGAAATAATATCAATAATTACATTACTACCTAATCCAGCAACAACACAAAAGTCGAAACTAATATCAAGTTTTTTTTCTAATGATTTTAATCCATTATTTACGATGTTTTGAGTTTTATCTAATAAGTTATATTTAATTAAATTTTTGACACCTTGATTATGTGGTCCTTTATTTGCTTCTATATTTACTACAAATTTTGCTTTTTTAGACTGCAAAAGTTTTATAGATAAATAAGCGTGATCACTTCCTACATCTATAACATTTGTTGCATTGTTTATCAAATCTACAATTTTATTAATTCTTTTCATTGGTCATTAAGAATGAACGTAATTTAGCTGATTTTGATGGATGTTTTAGCTTTCTAATTGCTTTTGCTTCAATTTGTCTAGCTCTTTCTCTAGTTACTTTTATATCATTACCAACTTCTTCAAGAGTTTTAGGTCTAGAGAATGGAGGTAATCCATAACGACTTCTGATAATTTCTTCTTCTCTTTCGGTTAAGTTCTTTTTGAATATATCGTCAATATGTTCCATCATCATTTGTCTATCAGTATATTTTTCAGGAGTTAAAATATCATTATCTTGAACAAAATCAAGGAATTTTGATTCTTCGTCATGACCAACTGGTCTATCTAATGAAATCGGGTCAATATTTAATTTTTTAATGCTTGAAATCTTTTTAGGTGTAAAGTTCATTTTTGGACCACCCATAGCTTCGGCTAATTCTTCTGAAGTTGGATCTCTACCTAAATCTTGGATTAAATTTCTTTCAGTTTTTATAAGTTTGTTAATAGTTTCAACCATATGAACAGGAACACGAATAGTTCTTGCTTGATCTGCAATAGCTCTTGCAATCGCTTGTCTGATTCATCATGTAGCATATGTAGAAAATTTGTTCCCGTGGTTAAAATCGAACTTCTCAATAGCTTTCATTAAACCGATTGAACCTTCTTGAATTAAATCTTCAATAGCAAGACCTCTATTTAGATACTTCTTAGCAATTGAAGTTACAAGTCTTAAGTTTGATGTTACTAATTGGCTTCTTGCATTTCTAGCAGTTTCTGGGTCTGGAGAGTGGATTAATTTTGTAATCTCTTTCTCTTCTTCTGCATTAAGCATTTTTGATGCGCCAAGAGTTGATAAAAAGGACTTAACACCATCATCAACTTTCTCGTTTATAGATGAAGTACTTGTTGTTTTATAAACGTCAATATCATCTTCACTTAAATCAAAATCATTTTGTGCTTTTGATGTTTTGTAAGTTTTATTTGGAGAACTATCTAATAAATCAATTCCAGCATCATTAATGGCTGTAAAAATTTCTTCTAATCATTCATCATCTAAATCTAAATTACAAAAAGCTGATTCAACTTTTGAGTATTCAAGATATGGTCTTGAAGTTGTTTTTTTAGATTTTGCTTGTTTTACAAGTTTTTCAAGTATTTTATTTGGTGGTAAAAGGAAATTTGCAGTGTTTTTATTAGTAGCATCAAAAATACCTATTTCTAATGAATCTAATCTAACCCCTTCAGCCATATCAACTTTATCATTAAATGAT